>JBKJSQ010000133.1:0-6843 GCA_046594495.1 Minisyncoccia bacterium
TGTCCTGAGGTATTTTCAACGAACACGATAGCGATGCGGTGCAACACACCGGTACGGTGCGCCTCCTCCTTATCCATTTGTCCGAGCACCTGGTCGTGCTCATCGACTACGATCACATCTGCCATGTCGGAATACTACCAAAACCCCAGCATCGCTGCCGGGGTTTTTTGTTTTCACCCTTCGACAAGCTCAGAGTAAACCACACTATCTTGCCCTTCGTAGTTCCAGCGAAGTAGAGTTTCCCTTTTTGTCAGGACTGACCCCAATCCGTTCCCGAAGAAAAAGAGGGATAATCACCAAGCGTGGGTAATGTGTAGCGATAGATTACGTACGAAACTACGACGACAACCATCAGGCCGAGTACAATCATTACCCACCGTTTCATTCGAAAATCCTAGCACACAGCGGGGGTTTGTTTTTCGCCACACTTTTACAACTTTTGTGGGACTTAGCACCGCTCCCTCCACTTTTTAACACTTTGTGCGTGCTTAGCCCCGCTTTCCCACGATTGGTCCGCGAAGACCAACCGTTTTCGCTAGTATTTCATTTTCGGCGAGACTGTAATATCGTATCGAGCAGAGCGGTATGCCATACCGCTATACAGATGGAGAAATCAATGTTGAATCGATACCGCGTAAACCGCGCAGTGGATAATCTGACACATGCTGCAAATACCCTAAGACCACAGGGTGTTCAAGAAATGAAACTTGCTCTTGCTATGACTCTTCAGAAAGAGCTTGCGATTGGTCATCATGACCTGCTGAATGGGCCATACCTGGATCGAATAATGCGGAGTGTCGTGACGCTGCTCGAAAACGGTGACCAAGTAGCTCAAAAAGAGTACATCCTAAACCATCTTAAGGCCGCTTACGAAGGTATTGAATCGCACTGGAAGTAACACCTACGTACGGCTACCAACCGGACCACAGGGGCGTAATGATGATCAGCACGACGTCACCCGCAAATACGTCGTAGGGAACGTGAAGCTCGGCGCCGATGGCCTCTTTCGACAGTGGAAAAAGGCTGCCTGAATCCCTGAACATTCGGAAACCCCGGCATCTCTGCCGGGGTTTTTTGTTTTCACCCCCCGTCCGAGGCGGACAGGCCACACGTTTCTCATTTCTGATGTGACTGACCCAAGTTATGCTAACCAAAAATCTGCGAGTGGCTACCGATGTCGGACAATTCGAGAACCTCTTCTTGTTTGTGTAATCGGTAGATAAGGAGCAAATCACCCTTGATGTGGCACTCTCTATATTCAGCGAGCTCGCCAGTGAGTGCGTGGTCTCTGTAGATGGAAGGAAGCGCACGCTGCTTCTTTAACTGATCCACGATAAATCCAACGTCGGACGAGACTGACGTCGAGAACGTGCCCGACTTTTTCAATTTTTTATACGCGCGCTTGAATTGACGGGTAAATACTACCGCGTACATTCAGCTATTCTACATCGAGATCTCTCAGCAATTCTTTTGTATCGGTGTACCGCTTACCCTGTTTTAGGGCCAATCTGGATTCCTTGTCCCACTTTGCTCGTAGGGCGGCGGGATTCTTTGTGGGAGTAAACGGTAGACCCTTCTCTGTTACCACCTGATGCAAAAAAAGCTTCACTCCTGTGGAGAGGTCGAGACCGATATCGGCAAGGGCTTTGCTTGCAGCTTTTTTGGTCTTTTCTTCAATTCGAACGTTAATTTGGGACATTTATATAGTATATACATTGTATATACATCGTCAATACTCCCCCGCATGGGACATTGTTGTTTACAAGAAAACCCCGCCTTTCGGCGGGGTTTTCTTTAGTCACTAGATCTAGAGAGATTAAGCAACAATTTTTGTTACAACTCCGGCCCCTACCGTCTTGCCGCCTTCGCGAATTGCGAAGCGCTTCTGGTCTTCGAGAGCGATCGGGCCTACGAGCTTGACCTTGAAGGTCACAGTGTCGCCTGGCATAACCATTTCTACGCCTTCTGCGAGAGTTACTTCGCCAGTCACGTCGGTTGTACCGATGTAGAACTGTGGCTTGTAGCCAGAGAAGAACGGAGTGTGACGTCCACCTTCCTCCTTCGAGAGAATATAGACTTCTGATTCGAAGTCGGTGTGTGGCTTAACAGAACCCGTCTTTGCGAGTACCTGTCCGCGGTGTACATCGTCCTTCTTAGTACCTCGGAGCAATATGCCGGCGTTGTCGCCTGCCTGACCCTGCTGAAGTGACTTGTTGAACATTTCAACGCCAGTGACTGTTGTCTTCACCGTATCCTTGATACCGACGATCTCAACTTCTTCACCTACCTTGATGATGCCTCGCTCGATACGACCGGTCACAACTGTGCCGCGGCCTTCGATTGAGAACACGTCTTCGATTGGCATGATAAACGGCTTGTCGAGGTCGCGGACCGGATCAGGGATGTACTCGTCGAGCGCCTTCACCAGTTCCATTACCTTGCCACCCCACTCACCTGCAGCATCCGGATTCTCAAGTGCCTTGAGGCCAGAGCCACGGATAACTGGTGCGTTCTTGCCGTCGAAGCCCTGCTTGTCGAGCAATTCGCGAACTTCTTCCTCAACGAGGTCGATGAGTTCTGCGTCGCCTACCATGTCTACCTTGTTCAAGAAGACGATGAGCTTCTTCACACCCACCTGGGATGCGAGGAGCACGTGCTCACGAGTCTGAGGCATAACGCCGTCAGTCGCTGCAACCACGAGGATTGCGCCGTCCATTTGCGCCGCTCCTGTGATCATGTTCTTAATGTAGTCGGCGTGACCCGGTGCGTCGACGTGTGCGTAGTGACGAGTCGGTGTCTCGTACTCAGAGTGCGAGAGCGAAATCGTAATACCACGAGCCTTTTCCTCCGGTGCCTTGTCGATGTCATCGACTCCCTTAACAGTTGCAGCGTAGCCGCTTCCTGCCTTCGAGAGAACGGTCAAGATTGCTGCTGTGAGCGTGGTCTTGCCGTGGTCGACGTGTCCGATCGTGCCGACGTTGACGTGCGGCTTCGTTCGATTGAATTCTCCTGCCATATAGTTATATAGCTAAACGATTAATGTAGGCCCACTAAGTGAGTCTATTTTGCCAACGCTTTTGAGTGCTCCGGTAATTCTCCGCGCTCCCCTTCTCGCTGATATGCAGTTCGCTACGCTGCACGAGAAAAGATTCGGCTCCGCCCAAGGCGGATCGGCCTCGGGCCGAAAAAGAATACGCACAGAGCGTGCGTTCGAACATACTAACAGACGTGAACTATGCGTCAAATTTCGCGACAATAAAACAAGAAGCCCCGCTTTTGGCGGGGTTCGTCGGCGATATGTGGCTACAATTCAACGTATTCTGGCGACGGTAAGACCGTGACCGATTCCGTGAAATCAGGGTTCCCTAAAAGTGCCGTACAGGCGAGCGTGTAGATGGTGCTGTTGTTAATTTCAATAGTGTCTTGGCCGGCCGCTGTGGATGAGCAGGTGCCGTTTAGACACCCAGCGTTCAGGATGTCCTCGTTCGTTCCGGATACTGTGCAGTTCGAAACGTTCGTGACATCCCAGAACAGTTTCGTCTGCTTACCTTTTCGCACGAGCTGCGGCTTGGCCTGCAAGTGGCCGGAGGTATCGCCACCTGCGGTAAACTCCGGCGGTGGATTTATACACGTACTCTGTCCCGGCACGCACGATGCCGGTAATACACATGTGGTTACGTTGGTTGTCACGCAGCCGCCGTTGGTAAACTGGATGGTCTGACTATCAACGCCTCCGCACGAGTAAATTGGTGCACATTGCACGTTTACTGTTGCCTGACACGAACCATATCCACCCCCACCCATAAAGCCCGCTGTGTACGTGGTGGTTGCAACCGGATTCACTGCAAACCCACCGCTTGCAACCGGCGTCATTGGAATCGCCCCCGGCGAAGTGGAGCCCGTCGTTGCGTTCACCGATGACCACGATAGGTTTGTATTTGAACCACGCACGATTGTTTGGCTTGCAGGCAGGAGTGTGCACGATGCAGCGGGCGGAAGCGCAAAGGAAAAATCAATCCATCCGACGACGTCGCTCCCCCATGCATATCCCGCGTACACGCCATTGGTATTGGTTACACCGTAGCCTGTTCCGCTTAGAGAAATCCATCCATCCCACCCATTGCCGTTTGCGGCAATTGCTTTGAGCCAACCAGTCATCGCAGTGCCGGTGAGCGCGGGCGCGCACGGTGCAATAGGACACCCCGCCACGTCTGCTGCTTGTGCACTGATCCATCCGATATTTTCGCTCCATGCGTATCCGGTAACATTTCCGCTGCCATCAATATCGAGCCCGTATCCGGGACCGCTGAGTGATATCCATCCAATGGTCTCGCTCCACGCGTATCCACCCATTACAGCAGCAGATGAGCGATAGGGCCCGCTCAAAACCACAAGGACGGTTGCCCCCACAAACAAAATGAGCAACGCGACTATAAACCGAACGACATTAAATGATGTGAGTTTAGTCATGGATCTTGGTCAGGTACACAGCGGTTGCGACATTAGTCGAGCCGCTCTTGAGTGTGACCTGAGCAAGAGAATCGATGGGAATCTGTGCAATTTGAATTACCTGATCCTTCCTCCCGCTCGCAGGGTTGCCATATACCGTTATCACAGCGTCGGAGGTGAGCGAGACTGAAATTTTCTCTCCAGCTGAATCGAGCGTCAATGTATTGCCGCTCACTGCCTTCACCCAGCCGTGTGCAAAGCGCGTTGGATTGGCCATCGGCACTTCAGTAGCTGGAACAGGCGTTTGAGACTCTTGTGTCCTTGGATCAGTGGGTTCTGATGATGTTGGGAGTGAAGGTGAAAGCTGCGCTACTGCTCCCTGTGGTGGCAGGGTGCCGCTGGATTGTACTTTCACATCAGAGCCACCGCCAACGAGTACCTGCGCAACTGCAGTCGCTACGGCAATCGACATCACCCCCGCTACCGCGAGAAGATACGTCTTTCCCCAGAAGTGCAATTGTGTTTTTCGTGTGTCTGTATTTTTTCCCATGCAATTACTGGGATGACGTGTCGCTGACACGCATCGACTTCATTGCTTCGATTTCCATCCGAAGCGCGTCAATTTGAGATTGTTGATCTTTGATTGCATTCACCAGCAACGGAACCAAACGCGGGTAGTCTACCGCTTTCATTCCCTCCTCGTTTGTCATGACTGCTTCGGGGAGCACACTCTCTACGTCTTGGGCAATCACCCCGATATCGTGCTCTCCTTTGCGATCACCTGAATTCCAATCAAATGTAACGCCCGTGATTTGCATGAGCTTCGAAAGCGCGCTGGCGATTGGAACAATGTTGTCTTTGAGACGGCGGTCTGATGCGTAATAAAACGAGTCTCCAACGATAGAGTTCATGCGTGATGTTGCACGCGGCACCATGTAGTAGCCGGTGTTTGCATAATCGTAGAACACGTTGGCGCGAATGTCGTTGAAGATCGATGCATTATTCGGGTCTATATAATATGCCGCGTTATTCCAGTCATACTCGGTCCAGTTGTAGCCATAATTACGCCCGAAGTAATTCGTGTAGGAGCTACCGTTTGGATCAACGTAGTACCCTGTATTTTGTCGGTCGTAGATAATATTCGGTCGAATATCGTTGAGTATCGAAACGCCGTTTGGATCAACGTAGTAGGAGGCGTCGTTGCTGTCCAGTAGGGACGGCGCGGTGATTGTCCCGCCGATCGTTACTGCCCCAGTTGCGGCGCTGATGGTCACGCGAGTCGTCCCGACATTACCTCCAGTGCTAGTTTTCAATAGAAGATTCCCGTTATAGGAACTGAAGCTGTTGGTTGTGGTAAATATGTCTGTATTGAAAATGAACGGCATAGCCGCATTGTCGGTATAGATGTGATTCCATGTAGCATTCGCGGGACCAAAATACATATTGCCGAACTGGTTTACAAAAATTGAAGTCCATGGTGACGTGCCATTGTCAACGGTTAACTTAAAATTCGCATACGGAACTGCCGTCCCAGCACCAATTTTTCCGAGCGTCGCAAAGTCGCCCGTTTTTACTTGACCTGAAGCACTCGTGTTAATTGGAGGAGCAATATTGCCATTGGGCGGCGCGAGCGTTGGAGCTGTCCAGCCATTTGCAACCGAGGCAACCAACATGACCGAGAGACTGACACCAATAAAAGAGAGGAGTCGCGTACGTGACATACCAATATGATACGCCACTCTTGAACGACTTTTCATTTACACGGGATTCGCATGTGCATAACAGCGGTCAAAATCATTACCCGTTGTCCACTGCTACAACTGTTGTCTTAAACTACTCAAACTTCTTTGCCCGGTCGTTATCTATCGTGTCGCCATCCGATCAACACTAGAGACCGACGTAATCCGGCGCAAGGAGCACGGTTGCTGTTCTTTGTAGTGTTTCTGGAGTAGCGCCTGATCCGGTACAGATCAGTGTAAAGCGAGTGAGTTCATCCAATTTTGACGTTACAAAACCTGATGCCGGTGACGACATCACCGACCATGAGTCGCTATTTGTACCTGTTACGCTGCACCAAGCCGCGTTACTCACGTTCCAGTACAAACGCGCACGATCACCTTTGCGCACCAGTGATGGGCGCGCTTGTAATTCTCCGGTTGCATTGAAGGTGCTTCCATTCGCTGCGGTTCCCGTGAATGGTGTGAAGGTTATGGGATCCATCTCACACGTACTCTGACCATCTACGCAGTATTCCGGTGCAGTACAGGTATCGATTGTTGTCGGTGCGTTGCAGAGCGTATCGGAATACTGAATATCGTTGCCTGAGCATGAGAACCTGATACTGCATGTACACGACGCGTATTGATACGACGCGGTACCGGAAAGCGCACCGTT
>JBKJSQ010000070.1:0-2683 GCA_046594495.1 Minisyncoccia bacterium
TTGATCCTAGCTCAGGATGAACGCTGGCGGCGTGGATAAGGCATGCAAGTCAAGGGGGCCGCAAGGCAACCGGCAGACGAGGTAGTAACACGTAGGAACGTACCCCGAAGTCTGGTATAGCTCACCGAAAGGTGAGGTAATCCCAGATAGTCTCGTAAGAGTAAAGATCCGTCGCTTCGGGAGCGGCCTGCGTAATATCACGCTAGTTGGTGAGGTAATGGCTCACCAAGGCTATGACGTTTAGGGGAGCTGAGAGGCTGACCCCCACCGATGAAACTGAGAACGGTTCATACCCCTACGGGGGGCCGCAGCCGAGAATATTCGACAATGGGCGAAAGCCTGATCGAGCGATACCGCGTGGTGGATGAAGCGCTTCGGCGCGTAAACACCTTTTATGGAGGAAGAAGTTATTGACATTACTCCATGAATAAGGGGCTCCTAACTCTGTGCCAGCAGGAGCGGTAATACAGAGGCCCCGAGCATTACCCGGAATTACTGGGCGTAAAGAGTGCGTAGGTGGTCGTGTTAGTCGTTCGTTAAAACCCCCGGCTCAACCGGGGATCGGCGAGCGAAACGGCACGACTAGAGAGCGTGAGAGGTCCGTGGAACTCTAGGTGTAGGGGTGAAATCCGTTGATATCTAGGGGAATACCGAAAGCGAAGGCAGTGCACTGGCGCGTTTCTGACACTCAAGCACGAAAGCGTGGGTAGCGAACGGGATTAGATACCCCGGTAGTCCACGCCCTAAACTATGATAACTGGCTTTCCGGAGTATCGACCCTCTGGGAGGCGAAGCTAACGCGTTAAGTTATCCGCCTGGGTAGTACGGCCGCAAGGCTAAAACTCAAAGGAATAGACGGGGGCTTGCACAAGCGGTGGAGCGTGTGGCTTAATTCGTCGCTAAGCGAAGAACCTTACCAGGGCTAGAAATCCTACTGCACGCCTAGCGAAAGCTAGGAAGCCTTCGAGGGTGTAGGACAGGTGATGCATGGCTGTCGTCAGTTCGTGGTTTGAATCGTTCCCTTCAGTGGGGTAACGAACGCAACCCTCGTTGCCTGTTACAAGTGTCAGGCGAGACTGCCCCCTCACGGGGGAGGAAGGTGAGGATGACGCCAAGTCAGCATGTCCCTCTGATGTCCTGGGCTGCACACGCGCTACAATGGCATTTACAAAGGGGCGCAATACGGTAACGTGGAGCAAATCCCTAAAAGATGCCTCAGTTCGGATTGGGGTCTGCAACTCGACCCCATGAAGCTGGAATCGCTAGTAATCGTGGGTCAGCCACACCACGGTGAATACGTTCTCAAGCCTTGTACTCACCGCCCGTCAACTCAGGGAAGTTGGGAGTGCCCGAAGCTCATCCTTGCGATGATCTAAGGCAAACTCAATGACAAAGAGTAAGTCGTAACAAGGCACGGGTAGCGGAAGCTGCTCGTGGATTCATTCCAAAATTGGACGCTGAAACACCCGCGAGGGTGCGGTAAGCTAATAGGCGATTTGAGTGTCTCGATCGAGCACTCAAGGGAAATGGCATTCATCCATAAATGATGCCTGACATATCGGCAAAGACCGGTAGTTTGGACGAAACAAAAGAGTGTATATTCCTTTTGTGATGACTTCCTTGTCCGTACTCGGGCATAGAAAGTCGGGATGCCCGAAGGGGTATTTGCGTCTTGTGTGTACATGCTTTGTCTATTCAAATGTCCGTGTGACATAAACCGCCGGCACAAAATGCCGGCGGTTTTTGTATTGCGGGGGTGTATACTTTTTGTGGCACTTCAACGGGAGAAGCGAAACGGGAGAGATGCAATGGTTTTCTTCAAAATCGGAGAACGGACGGGGACCGATCGTTATATAAACGGGCCGTACAGGTTCACCTTTACGCAAAACGGACTCATTGCGGTTGTCGCAGCGATCGCTCTTGCTGTTGCTGCACATCTCATCGCGTGGTTCTAAGATCACAAAGCGCATGATTGCGTAAAAAACCAAAAGCGGCCCCCGGGCCGTTTTTACTTTGTGTTATGGCCATATTTTTGATAGTATCGTTTTCACTTGTGGTGGGTTCATAAGAACACCGTCCATCGCAAAAATGCGCCAGTAGCTCCGGTGGATGATACAGGGCTATGAGGCTTGAAGTGAGTAAGCAGTACAATCATCCGACAATGCGCCAGTAGTTCAGTGGTAGAACGCTGTCCTGATAAGACAGAGGTCGTAGGTCCGATTCCTACCTGGCGCACACAACACATGACATTCTCCCGATTGATTCTCACTGCTATCCGAAAAGACAGCGGTCGAACGTGCGATAAGAATTACAGACCAACATATCTACACGCGCGGCGGTAGCGCTCCTGCGTGTCGATTGTGAACAAAGAGGAAACCCTTCTGACGCGTATGTTCGCGTCGGGCTATGTTCCTGGCTTTCTGCACAGATATTCACCCATCACGAGGTAGTCAAGTTCGGTATTCAGAAAACAGCGAACGGCGTCGTCGGCAGAGCATACGATTGGTTCATCCCTTACATTGAATGATGTATTCAGAAGGACACTCTCACCAGTTATTTTTTTGAACTCATTGATAAGCCCCCAAAAGCGAGGGTTTGTTGCGCGTGCGACCGTTTGGATTCGCGCAGTATTATCAACGTGAGTAACCGCAGGTATGCGCGCACGCGTCTCCCTTTTTACATT
>JBKJSQ010000132.1:0-5050 GCA_046594495.1 Minisyncoccia bacterium
CGCATCATTGGTCGAGTTACCCGTAAAAAAATTACTCACTGATCCAACTATTTTTTGCGTTCCACTACCGGTATAACCAATATAATCTTTAAATCGCTCCCATCTACTTTTCGGCACTTGGTCAACCGGTAGTGGAACGCAAAAAATAGTTGGATCAGTGAGTAATTTTTTTACGGGTAACTCGACCAATGATGCGACAAGAGTGACTGGAACTGGAGAAGTAAATACAGATCCGCTTCTTACAGACGGGCCTGTTATCCCACCAGCACTAGCGACAGAAGTAGCAACAGGAAATGCGGATCCGTTTCCATTCAATGATCCGCTTACAGACGCAAAACCGAAGCCACCTACGGGACCAGGCATAATACCGGGAACAGACCAGCCCGGCGTTGCACCAAACATGGGTGCAGGGGATTGCCCCGGTAGCCCTGGTTGTCCTGGAAGTCCGAGCACTGCTCCAGGTGCTCCGTGTCCAGGTTCACCAGGCTGTCCGGGATACGTAGCTCCGAAGCCTCCGCCCGTCGTACCGCCGCCACAACCGCCGCCCCAGACGCCACCGTACGTGCCGCCAACAGGTGGTGGGGGAGGTGGCTCGGGTATGGGTGGACTCACATCGTTCTTGGGCGGTCTAATGAAGGGAATGGGTGGCATGCTCGGTGCCCAGCAGCCGCAACAACAAGCTCCGGCGTGTAAAACAGATCCGCAGCAGTACGCGCAACAACAGCAGCAATACAATCAGCAACTGCAGCAATACAACTACCAACTGCAGCAGCATAACTATCAACAGCAGCAGAACATGCAGTACGGCTATTCCTCGTATGGAACACAGCCCCCGCGCCCGCCACAACCATGTTCAACGAATGGCGGGACTGGAGCCGGAGTGGGTGGCGTGTGTCAGCCGCTTGCAGCACAACCAAACCCTGCCACGTGTCCTACGGGTTCATGGCGGCAAATGACAACCTCGCTATCAAACGGATCAGTCTGTCCGGTCTGGCAGTGTGTGGCAGCCACAAGCACCACACCGACCGCGCTTCTCACGTGCACACCGGGAGTCGCGGAGACTGGAACACCCGTAACGATTTCGTACACATGCACCGGCGCAGATACGAGCACCGGATACGGATTTGTGACTGGTGGGGCAACTGCCGGTGCGACTTCGACCGTAATAAATGCACCTGCAAATGCAACGGGAGTAAATTTTGCGCTTAAGTGCGAGAAGGGAACGGTGTCGTCAGCAGCACAATGCTCGGTGCAGCTCGCGAAGATTTCTATTTTAATGAAGTCGGTACCTGCGCGGGTGCGCATAGGTGAATCGACGCTCATCGGGTGGGTTACGACCGGCATGGAATCGTGCACAGTATCGAGCCCTGATCAGCCGGAATTTACGAGCCGCAATGCAGCTGTGAAAAAGACGTCCGGCATAGCATCGAGCTCGCCGATTACCGGACCAACTGATTTTTACGTCAACTGCACGACCGTAACCGGTAGCTCCCGCGAAGAAATGATAACGATTGATCCCTACACTCCCGGTACGGTTACGAGCTCCATCGAGAATAAAGTGAATGTAGTGCGGGGGACATCTGTAGCCATTCAGTGGAATTTCCCAAATGCGCCCGACGTTTCTGCAGTTGCGCTCTGGCTCTACAACATTGAAGACGCGCGCACGGTCGCTCTTATTGTTGGTCGTCGTGCGAAAGCGGGAACCTACACATGGGACATGCCGAACGCGGATGATGCATGTAATTCATCATCATCAATCACGTGCGGTTCCGATTTGATATTGGGGCGCACGTATTCAATTGTTGCGTCGCTTTACACGCCGCCAAACGCGGCCCTCGGCGACTTCAACGACCCGAGCCTACCGGCGCCGGTGTTCCTCGACAATCCAGCAACAAAAACATTCAAGTATTCACAGTAGATAGGTGGATTTGTTCCCGGCAGGATCGCTCAAGTACATTCTTTTCGTAGAGATACGGCAGGAAACTCTCTCGACTAA
This sequence comes from Minisyncoccia bacterium, assembly GCA_046594495.1. GTDB lineage: Bacteria > Patescibacteriota > Minisyncoccia > Phycocordibacterales > UBA2100 > UBA10103. Next base: position 1,997 of record JBKJSQ010000132.1, read on the forward strand.
ATGTTTGCCGTAAAACGGAAATAACAAAAAATCTGCCCACCGTCAGATTATTTTGTGTGCACCTCGGCAACTGGGAAACCCACGGTTTTCCCAACCTTCCTCCACGGGAAACTTCCGTTTCCCGACCCCTTCCCATGCCGGGAGCACAACGACAAAATCTGCCAGAAGGCAGATTTTAGTACGTTGTGCTCCCGGCAGGAAACTCCCTCGACTAAATGTTTGCCGTCGCAAACATTTGTCTGGGCACCGCCTCGCTGTTCGGCAAGCTTGCCTCACATCGCTCACCACAAGAGTACTTCCATTTTTCTATTGCAGAGTACTGCAATGAAAAATTGGTCGCCGGCGTTCGATTCCTGCACGCACAGCGCGAAGGCGCTGTGCTCGGGAGCACAACGACAAAATCTGCCAGAAGGCAGATTTTAGTACGTAGTGCACCTCGGCAACTGGGAAACCCACGGTTTTCCCAAACCTTCCTCCACGGGAAACTCTCGTTTCCCGACCCCTTCCATTGCCGGGAGCAAAAAACTCACTTCGTTCCTTTTGTGCTCCCGGCAGGAATCGAACCTACATCACATCCTCCGCAAGGATGAATCCTATCCGTTGAACGACGGGAGCTTCGAAAGGAGTCTAGCGTAGAGTGGCAATGAAATCCAGTAAGAATGGAGCGAAACAGATTGTATCCCCGCGCACGCATTGCGTCTCGGCACTAAGAACGCGATGATACACATATGAATAGGTCTCAATCGGGAGGATCTGCCATGCCTGCGCATGCAGAGCAAGCAGGTACATCAGTACTCGCTGCACTGGTGTTTGTTGCGATTTTTGTTCTGTTTATTTCGGGATATAAGATCGCATCACAACCGGAGGGAATTCAATCCGCAGCAGTCGCAGGCGCGATAGAACAAGAAATCACTTCGTGCGCAGGCGGGGAAGTGTACACCGTAGATGTCGAATCAGGCAGCGGCAATGTAGAAGCCATTTCCTGTGCCGGGGCATCAGCGAGCGATCGCCCGGAATGTGCGCACGCGGTGCAGGGTAAATGCGCAGTACGATACTGTCCGCCGTCGTCATATGTTACAGAATCCGGTACGTGCTTTGTTATGAGCACCTGCGACGCAGCGAGTGGTACCGGCTGCCTTACGAGTGCGCTACAAAACGCATCGCAACCAGTACAGGCCGCCAACATCATCGCGGCGCAGTTGCTCACCGATAAGGGACAAACAGATGCATTGGTACCGGGATACAGTGGTCCTATTGCGCTCGCCGATAATCTGACCGAACGCGGTCGCGCGGCGGTTGTGCTCGTAATCAATGAAACCGCTGATGCGGCGCATGCAAATAACTACGATGCAGACGCTATTCGCGATATAGGAGAAAGTCTCAAAGAAGGGCACGCAGCACGTCCAATTTCAGGACCAGTTGCACAGATTTCGTGCCAACCGAAGATCGCGGAATCGGGTATGAAAGTTGGCATTGCCTTCGGATGCGCCAATGCAACCGCGAGTGTTGGCGGGGGATTTGATACTGGTGCGCGGCTTTGGGGCGCAACCGAAGAAGCAATCCCGCTAAACCTACCGAACGGAACGATGATCTATGGACTGAAATGTTCCGACGGTCGGCAAAGTGTGAGCGCCACGTGCTCAGTTGCTGTCATGAAACCATTCATGTTGCTCTCGGGGGAATATTCCGACGGCGCTGGTTCAGTCGCGTGGGTATCTCGTGGAATGGATGTGTGCGATATCGCCGCGCCCAACAATACCGAGCTCACTGCCACATTTGAGAATCCAGTACCTCAAAGTGGCGCGCTCTCGATACCATCGGTTACCACCGATACCGAAATTGCCCTTACCTGCACAACGGTCGCCGGTGTCGTGAAGCAGCTTTCGACCACGCTTCGCGTGGCCCGCTAGATCCCGATAAATTCGAGCACCTTGTGAGCGAGTGGCTCTTTCATGTGCACTTCGTGCGCGTGCTCTTTCAAAAACGCTCGTACCAACCCCGGATCAATATCATGAATGGGAATAATAAGGTTCGGTGCCATAAACTTTGTAGTGTCGATAAGAAGCAGGGGATGACCGTCGTGCTCATCTTCTACCCAAAACGAAATAATTTCATCGTATCGATGGAGCGTATGATCCACGCGCACACCCTTTACTGAAATTTCGAACGTGGAAACGTCGGGTGCGTGGCGCGCAAAGAGGGCAATGGTGCAGGCGGCAACGATTATGAGCACGCCAAATAGAATGGCGTTCAAGAGTGTTGCAGTAACAGCAGCGCACACAGCCGTCACACCGAGCGCCCAAAACCACTCGCTGCCACGCTCTACGTGTTCATGCTCATACGCATTCCACCGGAGGACTACTGTGTGATCCTGCATAGTTAGAAATATTGTAACACCGTGAAATCGGCTTAAAAGGGAAAACAAGAATATTTTTAGTGGTAGACTGGTTGTATGGCTGAGTATCATCCAAGACACCCAAATGCGAGTTGCGAAATTTGCAAAAAACCGGTGTACCGCAGACCGATCGAATTGCTTCGAAGCAAAGGGAAAGCGTATTGCAGTTCTACGTGTTATGGTATTGCGTCGAGGAAAGAAAATCCATGTCTTATTTGTAGAACTCCCATCTTGGCGGGCCTTCATAAAAAGACATGCAGCCGAGCCTGTGCAAATAAAAACCGGTCAGGAATCAAATATAAGAGAGGTAGCCCAAAGGATAAGGTAAAAGACCAGAGAGCCGTTAAATTACGAGTGATTGCAGCACGCGGCACAAAATGCGAACGGTGCAAGTACAGTAAGGTCGAAATATTACACGTGCATCATCGGGATCGAAATAGAAACAATAATGAGCTTGAGAATCTGGAACTTATTTGCCCTAACTGTCACTACGAAGAACACTATTTAGAAAAAAGTTGGCTTAATGGTAAGGTGGTCACGTAACGGAGGGATCGGATAGTGGTTTATTCCAGCGCACTTGAAATGCGCCAGGCCGCAAGGTCTCGAGAGTTCGAATCTCTCTCCCTCCGCCAAAAGAAAACGCACCCCGATGGGGTGCG
>JBKJSQ010000027.1:0-2658 GCA_046594495.1 Minisyncoccia bacterium
GTGGTGGCCTTGGACAGCAAGGACTGCCTCATTCGCTCCGACCACGACAAGCTGGTCGTCGCTCTGGGACTGGAGAGGACCGGCGTAATTGTCACGCGAGACGCCGTCCTCGTCACCGATTTGGACCGATCGCAGGATGTAAAGATCGCCGTCGACATTCTCCGCGAGCGGGGCGCGGAGGCCGCGGTCAGCGCCTCCGAAGTATTCCGCCCGTGGGGGTCGTATCAAACCACTGACCGTGGCGATCGGTTCCAGACCAAGCGGATTGTCGTCAAACCCGGCGCCCGTCTGTCGTTGCAGAAACACCATCATCGCTCAGAGCATTGGGTCGTGGTGTCGGGGACGGCCGAAGTAACGATCGGCGATGATGTCCGCCTGCTGCAGGAAAACGAATCGACCTACATCCCCGCGGGCACTCTTCACCGCCTCGCAAATCCAGGCAAGGTGTTACTTCACCTCATTGAAGTTCAGTGTGGGCCGTATCTGGGCGAAGACGATATCGTCCGGATCAATGACGAATATGGGCGCGAAGGAAAATGAGTATAAGGTAGTTAAAGCTCAGCAGTCACCCTGTCCGCGCGGGCAGTTCGTCGCGATATTTATTAATTATGAATCCGGTATACTTTGAGATTGAAGGATGTCGCTTTGAGACAAATAGTGCGCGTCGTAAGAGCTATTCGTCGAATGTTCGGACAGGAACCGACTTGGCTTAGGCGTAAGCGCTTGGTGGATCCGCAATTTGACGAGCGTTATAATGTCGACACCGGAGGCATCACACACGTCAAAGGCTCTCATAGTCGAAGTGATGGCGTCGACCACATCGCCATTGACCCAGTAGAATTTGGTGGAGCTATAGCTGCTGTCTGTATCAATCACGCTGAATACACCTTCCTAGATCTGGGATGCGGAAAGGGTCGAGCACTGCTCCTCGCCTCAAATTGCGGTTTCGCGCAGCTCATCGGCGTTGAATACGACGCCGCACTTGTAGCTACGGCACGCAACAACATGCGCAGCTTCCGGCGAGCAGGCTCGGAATTTGGAATCAGGGGAGTCGAGATTGTACATTGTGATGCGGGCGAGTACGAGTTGCCAGACACGCCTATTTTCATGTTCCTTTACAATCCATTCGGGCCACAAACGATGGCCCGAGTGGCCGTCAGGGCGCGCGAGTCGCTCGAGGCTAACCCTAGGCCGTTCCTATTGGCGTATTTGAACGCATTTCAGGCAAAGTGTTGGACGGATCAGGGCTTCCGAGTAGTATTGCGCGGGGACCATTTTTGCGTTTTTGAGCTACCATCGCAAGACGCCACCTCGAAGTGAATATGCCGACAAAATTCGCGTTGCTGTCAACGGGATTCGCTCAATATTCTTCTTGCGGCCTTCCCCGCCCAAGTTCGGACGGTCTGCTTATGCCCACAAACGGTCTATAGAACGGGCGTTTCGAATGTCCGCTATCTACCATTCACGTTAGACTGGCCGACAGATTGCGAACCGCGCCTCCTTGGCTCCTGGCGAAAATCCGGACAATGTATCACTCCACTTCAACGAATTTCAGTGCGGCCCGTATTTTCGCAAGAACGATATTGTCAAGACAGATTATGAATACAGTTGCGGTGTGACAACCGAATTTAACGAGAATCGCAAGTTCTCAATCAACTATTTCCTTGCTATCCAGTCAATTGCGCCAGCTGAAGAAGCCTTCATTAAAACCATAGGTTTAAGCTGTTTGCCGAGCCACTTTCTTGCCCTCGCCTTTAATGCATCTTCAGCGTCCTGGCCGAAATGCATCATTAAGCCGAGCACGCGGGCGGGGTTGAACTTTCCAACTCGCATGGCAGCGAGGGCTTTGAATCCGCTATAGTTTCTAGAGGGCCATACCTTGATCGGTTTCATACCACCTGCCGTGAGTAATTCGATCGCGCCAAGCGGGCTTAAGTGGAAGTAACTATGGTCGTGCCAAGGTTCCATAAACGAGGCGTTGCCGAGCATTAGCCCGCCCGGTTTGAGCACTCTTCTGATCTCTTGGACCGCCCTTATTGGGCAAGCCAAATGCTCGAAAACCGCTGCTGAATAAACGACGTCGAAACTGTCTTCGGCGAAGGGCAAAAAGTGAGCATCGCAGATAAGATCAGGCCCACCAAACTGGCGAAGTTCCTCCCAAACGCGTGTCTTGGATATGTCAGTTCCAACATACTCCATACCTATTCGACGGAACCATGATCGAGACTGGCCTCCCCCGCACCCGATCTCAAGTACCCTCGTGCCTTCCGGCAGCTTAGCAAGACATTGCGCATGTGCTGCATCCAAATGGTAAGGCAGCACTTTCGACTCGGGCCGGGCTGGATCCTCGAGTACCTGCAACAGCACATCCTCGCTCATCGAGGAGCGAGAGGTGTCGAAATTGAACTTTACTTCCACGCTCACATTAGACGGGATTAAGCGAGGGGTGCCATCTTCATCGGGGAACTGATGACCTCCGGGACACTTTGTTAAGGTCATGCTCGATCCGCAAGCAGGGCAGCGGAGCAACTTTTCCCACCACGTCGGGTTTGTGTAACCGGCTTCAGGCACAAATAGTCTCCTGATTCAGAAAGCAATGACGACGATGCGGTTGGTCGCGTGGTTGCGTCAAGCACGGCTCTCACGAAGCAATGTGCG
>JBKJSQ010000091.1:0-5445 GCA_046594495.1 Minisyncoccia bacterium
GTATTCCGTGTCGGAGCCTTCGAGCTGTGTAGGGTGTGAGCAGAATCGCAACGATTTGTGCTAGTGCATACGAAAGCGCTACCGCAACGAGTGCGTCAATGTGCGAACCTGATACGACAAAGAAATACTGAAATACAAACAACCACGCAAAAATATTGACACCCGATAGCGCGGCTCGTATAAGAAATCGGTGCGTTGCAAACGGTCCCATGCGTTACGCAGTTGTCTGTTTTTTAGCAATAGCCATTACAATGAACGGCACACAGAATAGAAGTACGTAACCTACCCAAAGATTCCAATTGGAGTAAATTCCCCAGCCTGCGTTCGGTACAACAAATACCGCATCAAGTGCGGCCGCAATAAGTACCCACCCAACTGCATACGGAGCGATATCGCGCTCAGTCGAAAGTCGAAGCGCTCGTGTGGCTATGCTTGCTACGGTGATGAGCGTTGTAAGCACAATAATGCGTGCCAGGAACGATCCTGAGAGTCCATAAATCACGAGCCCTGCCCACGCGAGGTACAGCACTGCGTATATTACTAATCCCCAGCCAAAAAGGGCGCGTACATTCATACGCTCATTATGAGTGACGTCATCGAGTATCCGAGGCCTTGCTGTGGATATGTTTAGCGTTGATCCGTGGAATCCGGCGGACCGACTGTTTCGGAGACACTGCCCAGTCTTTGTTCAGCATCAAGATTTACTTCGACTGCTTTGGAGGCACGAATTGTGGCTTGAAAGGTGGTAAGCGCTTCCCCGAACTTTCCTTCGTTAAATTTTTGCACACCCGCGTCGATTGCTGCCTCTATTTCACCAGCGCTCGCACTTGCTTCAATCGAAGTCGATGCCTGTAGGCGATTTGAAGCACTCAGTGCACGGATTTGACGCACTTTTTCTCGCGCATTCTTTTTTTGATTCTCTGCCGCCGCTTTTACTTTCGTGTCAGTTTGAATTGTCGCTTCGTGCTCGGCCGATTTGCGCTTACTATTTGTGGCTTCTGCTTGCACGCGCACTTTGTGTAAAAGTGGAGCGATAGCAGGTGCCTCGTTTGGTAGGTCGATAGAAAGTCCGGTAAGAACGCGTTCGTGACCAACAAGAGATGCCTCGAGCTGAGATTCAACCGAGGCTGCCGCTACCAGCCCATCTTCGGTCGACTGAAGCTGCGCTACGTTTTCACTGACCTCGTTTGTTTTGAGTGCGATCTGACTTTCGATTGCAGTCCGCGCGGATTCACTGAGCCCTCCTTTTGATGCAAGCGTTGCGGCCTCTTCGAGTCGTCGGGAAAGTAGTTCTGTATTCCATTCTGCCTTATCGACAGGAGACACATTAAGAACGCCCTGCATTGGTTCGTTGAATCCTACCTTGATGGCGTAGAGCGAATCGCCCGGAAGTGCTGTTTCAGAAGCGTATGCCGTGCCCATACCTACTACGAGCACGAGAGCGAAGGCAAACCCGACAGGGCGCAGTGCGCTCGAATTAAAATATGAAAGAACGGTCTCGTATTGTGTCAGACCGCCGCTTTCTTGCATCGGATTTTCAGCAATGACTGAGCGCAACACATTTCGCATCTGCTTGCGTTCGTTATCCGAGAGTCTCTCGGATTTAAGAAATTTGAAAATATTTTTGAAATGTTCGTCCATACTCATTTTGTAGCGCGCAAGCCAATGCATGGCATAGTAGCGCACCTACAGCAGTTAGACGAGCGAGATATCGCTCTATTACAGGCTCGGATAGTCCCCCCTGCATACAAAAAGGCCCCAATCTTCAACAGACGGGACCTTTTTGCGTGTGTCTCAAATTGAGAGAATTACCAGGAGCGTCCACCGCCGCCGTTTGAGCCGCCGCGTGAACCGCCACCGTAGCCACCTCCGCCACCACCACCTCCGCCGTTTGAGCGAAAGTTGTTGCGTGGTCGTTCTTCCATCGGACGAGCTTCGTTGACCGTAAGCTTACGGCCACCAAAATCCTTTCCGTTCCAGAAGTCGACTGCAGCGAGGGCTTCCTCATCGGAAGACATTTCCACGAATCCGAAACCCTTTGAACGACCGCTCATCTTATCCATGATGATGACGGCCGAATCAACAGATCCGGACTGGGAGAATGCCTCCTTGAGCTCCTCGTCAGTGGTTGCGTAAGGCAGACCACCAACATAAAGCTTCTTTGCCATGATTCGATATCGTTTTCTTCGTTTAAAAATGTAAACCAACCTTTCCACATGCCTTGCAAATGGAAACCTTACATTGCCAAAACTATACTTCCCCCGTGCAATGTGTGCAAGGCGGCTTATTCGCTGGGTTTATGGGTTGGCGGTGTCATTTTTGCGAGCTTAGAGAGCTTCTCGATTCCACGATGAATTCGCACCGAAACAACGTTTTCCGACACCCCAAGCGCATTCGCAATCTCTCGCGGAGACATCTCGTCGAGATACCGCATCGTTATCGCGGTTCGATACATTTCGTCTAACTCACCCAGCATTTTTATGGCTTCGCGGGCAGCAGGCACATCTGCGAAATCTTTAATATTTTCGTCCGCTGGCTCAAAACCATCATCTTCCATCATGGTTTCCAAAGACGATGCCTTTTTCTTGCGAGCCCAATCGATGATGAGGTTGTTGGACACTCGATACAGAAACGCCCGCAAATATTCTATTTCCTTACCTTCCGACATATAGACCCACGTCTTTGAATACGCTTCCTGCACGATATCTTTGGCAAGCTCACGATCTCGTACGCGCATCAAGCAATGCCGCAAGAGCGCGTCGGCGTATTCTTCATACGCCTCGAGGAATCGCTCCTCGGGAGTTTGTATTTTTTTTGTTGAGTTCTCCTTTTCATCCATAAAAACGACATGCGCCGCTGTACGGCGCACACCTGTATGAAAACTATAACATTTGAGCGCCTGAAGGGACAAAAGACAAGGTCCGCTGATGCTGGCGGACCTTGGGATCACCGCGGGTGATCAAGTTGCTGAATGAGCTCGAGCAAACGCTCGTTGATGCATGCGCTTTCAGGCGTGAAGTGTTTTTGTAGAGTTTCGCCAACCAACTTCATGCTATCTCTCAGATTGCGCGATGTCTCACGAGAGTCGGACACCATACGATGAAAGTTCAGTTTTGGCCGGAGTCGAACTGCTTCAAGGAGCTTCGGATTTCGCTTGGCAGCAGCGTACATAGCCTCGACCCAAGGCCCCATGTACTTCACGTCGGTTTCTTCCAGATGCATTCCTAATTCGATGATTGCATCATCCTCGAGTTGATTATTCAGCAAATACGGTAGGAAGAATTCCCACACTTTGATGTCCGCGGAGCCAGACTTGTGACGCCCGCCGCTTTCAAAGATGCGGTTTACATCGCTTTTACGGTAGCGCGTTTTAGACTCTGCCATGGCACTCATGAGGCATCCCTTTGTTACATGTATACCTGCCTGCGACGGAGTATAAAGGCAGTTATGAAGATATCAACCACAATCTTCACAAACGAAACGCTCTGCGCGGTGCACAGAGCGTCATTTCGAGCCGGCTATCGTGAACCGAATTTCGATTGCAAGTTTGCCATGCCAAACGTCATCATTTTCTGCTGCTCGGTGCGTGTGCGCATGTCGACGGCATCCTGCACGTGCTGCGTCACGTTGCGCACGTCGTGGCCAAACGTATTGATGAACAGCATCGGCAGAACGCCATCCGCCTTTAGTGCCTCAAGCGACTTGCAGAACGACTTGAACCGTTCGCACCATACTTCGCTGTTCTCCGGTTCAGACTTGAGCGAGCCGCCGTAGACGCTGAGCAAGAGCTCATGCATATACGGAAACCGAGGCGTGTAGGCTTCGACAGATTTCTTGACGGTAGCTGGCATTTCCACTCTCCATGGTTATCCATTCCATTCCCACGGCACTATGCCCATGAGTCATACACATTGCAACCTGCTGCATGTTACTGATATTCGACATCAAACACACGCGCTGGGGATGAAGTTTTTTTATATATATGTATAATCCCTTGCGTTGGGCCTTTAGCTCATCTGGTAGAGCGCCTCATTTGCAATGAGGAGGTGGCCGGTTCGAGTCCGGCAAGGTCCACAGAATCAAAAATCCGCCATTCGGCGGATTTTTGATTATAAAGCGCGATATAATGTTGGAATGGTTAAGCGCATGTCTTCGGTGCAGTTTCGGCACATCACCTTTGATATCAGTGTCATTGCGCTCAGCATTCTCGTAGCGGTTTTACTCGTAAAATCGCACGTCATCGACGAAGCGCTCGCAATGAGTGCGGAATTTGGACACATTGGCAGTTTTATTGCCGGCATATTCTTTACCTCCGCATTTACCACTGCTCCATCAATAGCGGCCCTCGGAGAAATTTCTCTGGTGAACGGCGTCGTGGAAACCGCGCTGTGGGCAGCACTTGGCGCGGTTGTGGGCGATATGATTATTTTCCGCTTTGTGCGCGACCGCATGGCCGACCATCTGCTCGATATTCTTCCACATAAGCGTGGCGTGCGACGATTTGCGCGGTTGATGAAATTCCGCTTCTTTCGCTACCTCACGTTCTTAGTTGGTGGCATCATCATAGCCTCGCCACTTCCTGACGAGCTCGGTGTCTCGCTTCTTGGACTATCAAAAATGCGCACCCTCTACTTTGTGCCGCTTTCGTTCGTATTTAATTTTATGGGCATTGCCGCAATCGGCCTTATTGCCGCGTCGGCCGCATCAGCTGTGTGAGCGTGCGAGAGAGATTGCGTGTTCAAGAAATTCAGTAACGGATGAACCGACTGCGCTTAACATTACGGGAAACGAGGCTCCCTGATACAAGCCCGGGTTTGTGTTGATCTCCAAAAGGTAAATGCCTCGCAGCGAAACGATAAAGTCCGAGCGCGAAAAGTGAGAGAGCGCGAGGGTGCGATGCGCAGTTTTAGCAATATCGGCAAGGGATTCTTTCTGCATGAACGTAAATCTGCTCGGTGCGTGATGCACGAGCGATCCGCTCTCGTGATGGTGTCGCTCGAGGTGCAGGCCTTCTCGCTGCACGTGTGCCGGAGGAAGCGCGTAGAGTGGCTCATTGCGATACCCCTCAATTACACCAACGGTCGCCTCCTCACCGCGCACATACTCTTCAACGAGTGCAGCTCCGTATGCATCAAGCACGTCTGCAATAGCGTCAGGCAATAGCGCAAGTGAACTCACGTGTAAAACACCGTTTCCTGCGCCATCGCTAACCGGCTTTACGATATACGGCGGCGCAACGAGCGCGTGCACACGATGCGCCATTTCTGCAGTGTTCAAATTGTCTCGTAATGAAAATGCCATACCTTCCGGCATGCGAAGGCCAGTATTGCGCAACACGTTGCGTGTAGAAACTTTGTTGAGTGCAATTGCCGCTTGCATAGGACCAGCACCTGCATATGGCACGCCGCTTCGCTCGAGCAATCGATGCACCGAGCCGTCTTCACC
>JBKJSQ010000025.1:0-5038 GCA_046594495.1 Minisyncoccia bacterium
ATATTCCCTTATTCACTTTGTCGTAGTGGTGCCTCGTGCGATAATGTGCCGATGCAAAATGGCCGCGTTGTTCCCCTTAATTCAGCAATTGGTCTTGGCCTCGTGGTACTCGCAATCGGTATGATAGGTGGGTACGAGCTTTCTGCTGCGCAGTCGAGCCAATCCTTTGTCGGAGCGAATGCACCTGAGAATGTAGACTTTTCGCCTGTGTGGAGGGCGTGGCAGATTATTGACGAGAAATTTGTACCTGCTGCAGTTGCTACGAGCACGCGTGTTGCTTCGACAACGGACGAGCGAAATACCGAGCGGGTATACGGCATGATCGAAGGGCTCGCAATGTCGCTTGGCGATCCCTACACATACTTCTTACCTCCTCAAGAGGCCACGCAGTTTGCCGCAGACATGAGTGGATTGTTTGAGGGAGTCGGTATGGAAATTGCTATTCGAGATCAAATTTTGACCGTTGTGACGCCACTCAAGGGAACACCCGCTGAGCGCGCCGGTATTAAAAGTGGAGATCGAATTCTGAAAATCAACGATGTTTCCACGGAGGGCTTGGAAGTAGAAGCTGCGATCAAGATGATTCGCGGACCACGTGGTACGCAAGTAGTTTTGTTTGTCATGCGAGAGGGCTGGGGCGAGCCGCGCGAAATAAAGGTAACGCGCGAGGTCATCAATGTGCCGATCGTAAACACGGAGCTTCGAAAAGACGACGTGTTTGTGCTCTCGGTTGCCACCTTTACATCAAATGCGCCAGATTTGTTCCGCAACGCATTACGTGAATTTAAACTTTCCGGGTCCAATAAACTCATCATAGATATGCGCGGCAATCCGGGTGGTTATTTGGAAGCTGCTGTGCAGATGGCGAGCTGGTTTATGCCCGCCGGTAAAATCGTTGTAACCGAAGATTACGCAGGCCACGAAGATAACATCGTCCATCGCTCGATGGGATACGACATATTTGACGATAATTTGGAGGTGGTGATATTGCAGGACAAGGGATCGGCTTCAGCGTCAGAAATATTTGCAGGGGCGATGCGACACCAGGTTGGCGCAAAACTTGTGGGTACACCGTCATTTGGAAAAGGTTCTGTACAAGAGCTTGTGGATATAACACCGGGCACGTCTCTTAAAATTACAGTGGCGAGGTGGCTCGCGCCCGACGGCAATCAAATCCCGCTTACGGGCATCGTGCCTGATGTGGAGGTCAAAGTGACTGAAGAAGATATCGAAGCAGGTCGTGATCCACAACTCAATAAAGCACTGGAGTTGCTCGGCGTGAAGGTGCTCTCAAAGACCGCAACGACTACACCAAAGAAGTCGAACTAATGAATTCATTTTAACTCTTTTCATACGCAGATGCAGCTCATTAGATAATGTACCCGAGAAACATTTGACACGGACGCTTACTTTTCTGTCCGATATACAGCTTCCTACCGCGCTCATATCGAACGGGGTACACTGCATGTATGAAAGTAATCTTCAAGAAGGATGTGGGTGGGGTAGGGCAGCGAGGGACTGTAAAGGAGGTCTCCGATGGGTACGCTCTCAACTTTTTAATACCCCAAGGTCTTGCTGAGCAGGCGACTGCAGATAAAGTGGCAGCACATGCCAAGAGTCAAAAAGCGCTCGAGGCGGAGAATGCCGCGCGCGAAAAGGAGTGGGCTGAAAGTGCGGCTCGGATGCAGGGAGCGAAGTTTCAGATTCATGCAAAAGCAAATAATCAAGGACATTTATACAAACAGTTGAGCGCGGACGATATTGCAGCGGAAATCAAAAAAGTGTTCGGAGTTTCGGTTCCACATAGTCTCATCCTCATTGGTTCACAGATTAAAGCGGCGGGGGAGCATGATATTTCTGTAAAGCTTGGTAAATCAGCTGCCAAGATGACACTTGTAGTTGTTACATAATCAAAAAACCACCCGATCGGGTGGTTTTTTGTTTAGAATTATTGTGAGTTAGGCAACAACTTCCGGAAGTACATCGAGCACGCGTCGCGTTACAGAACGGCCGTCGAAGTTCGTCTTGCGAGCGCTTCGAAACTTTACACGTCCGTCTTTGAGTGCAAAAAGTGTGTGGTCTCTTCCGACACCGGTGTTTTTGCCGGCCATGATCTTGGTGCCACGCTGTCGAACGAGAACTTCGCCGGTGCGAACCATCTGTCCATCAGAGCGTTTAACGCCGAGAAACTTCGGATTTGAGTCGCGTAAATTTTTGGCTGAACCGCCAGCTTTTGTATGTGCCATGGTGAGTTATTTTGCCCCAGACCGACGTGCGATACTTAAGGTGTGAGGAGTATACGAGAATTAGCTCAAATAATCAAGTCCAAGACCGCACGTACGGGAAATGCCATTCTGAGCGAAGGAGGGCTGTTTTTGGTGGTTATTTTGGCCGTTGTGAGCGCTTTTGGCATGGGGCGACTCTCAGTGCTTATGGCTCCACAAAGCCCTGTTTTGGTCCAAAATACGGCCTCTGCGGCCCTTTCTACTACAGGGGGCGGGGACAGACAGGCGAAAGCCATACAGGGGGCGATTGAAGGCTCATTTGTAGGCTCAAAAACAGGGCAAATCTACTACTTTCCATGGTGTGCGGGAGCTCTTAAAATACAACCGTCGAGCAGAGTATGGTTTATGGACGAAAGAGCTGCGGAAAAAGCCGGCTATCGTGCAGCGGGAAATTGTAAGGGTATGGCCTCTCAATAGTGCTGTTTGTGTGCGATACTACAGCCCATGATTGTCGTAGATGTAGAAGCGTCAGGAACCGATTCAAAGAAGCACTCGATCGTGAGTGTGGGCGCGCTTGATTTGGCGCATCCTGAGAATCGTTTTTATATGGAGTGCCGTATTTGGGATGGTGCGCACATTATGCCGGAGGCAATGAAGGTCAATGGATTTACTGTGGATCAAATCAACGACGCCGCAAAACCATCTGAAGCAGATTTGACGCATGCATTTTTAGATTGGAGTAAGAACGTTGACGAGCGGACATTCGCAGGACAAAACGTGTCGTTTGATCGCGATTTTTTGAAAGATGCTGCTGAGCGAGCAGGGCATACGGAATGGCCGTTTGCGTTCCGCACAATCGACACACATACACTCTGCTATATGCATATGGTCACTCGGGGCATTCAGCCGCCAACAATGCATCGGCGTTCCGCGCTGAATCTTGATGCCGTATTAAATTATTGTGGCATTCCGGAAGAACCAACTCCACACAATGCGCTCACTGGTGCGCTTTCTCACGCAGAAGTTATTTCACGGTTGCTCTATGGCCGCAAACTCCTACCGGAATTCATGCAATTCGAAATTCCATTTACGAAGTAGCTATGGCAGAAGCGATCACATATCGCACTCCTAAATTTGATGAGTGGGAAAAGCTTCGAGCGCTGCGATTACGCTCTGTGAAGGAGCACCCAGTTGCATTTGGTAAGTCATTCGAGGAGGAAGAATCTGTGAGCGAAACGAAGTGGCGAGAGCGCATGGTGACGCGGCAGTACATTGTCGCGGAGAAAGATGGTGAGTTTGTCGGCATGCTAGCAGTTGCTCAAGGGGATGGGCCGAAGTCTGTACATACGACGCATGTGTATAGCGTATATGTCGCACCCGCAGTTCGTGGCAGTGGTGTCGGTCGAGGTCTCATGGAGCGTGCAATCGCAGATGCGCGCGCCCGAGAGGGTGTAATCAAAATTGGCCTAAATGTAGCCGCGTCGCAGGAAGCTGCGCGAGCTTTATACGAAAAAATGGGATTTGAGGTTGTTGGCACTCTAAAGAAAGACATACTAGTTGACGACGTCTACACAGATGACATTGCTATGGAGATGATGCTGAAATAAATAATGTATGCATTCACCGAAGAAAGGCAAAATGGATACTTCGTGGGGCGGTGTTGCCGCGTGGTACGAGGAACACCTAAAAGGTGACGACACGTATCACGCGAAAGTAATCGCGCCGAACCTGATGCGCATCCTTGATCCGAAGAAGGGAATGAAAGTGCTCGATGTTGGCTGCGGCGAAGGTTATTTTACGCGACTCATCGATGCGTCGGGTGCATACGTGGAGGGTGCAGATATTGCAAAAGAGCTCATTGCAAAAGCACAGGCGGCTTCGCCGGACATCAAGTACCACGTAGCATCGGCCGATAGCATGTCTACGATCCCTTCGGCATATTTTGATGCAATCACATGCGTACTTGCACTGCAGAACATGGAAAAGCTTGATGCGGTACTGAAAGAATGCGCGCGCTTACTGATACCAAAAGGGCGAGCTGTGTTTGTAATCAATCACCCCGCATTCCGCATTCCGAAGCAGACGTCGTGGGGATGGGATGATGTTGCAAAAATGCAGTTCCGCCGCGTCGATGGTTACTTGTCGCAGAAGCGCGTTTCTATCGATATGACTCCAGGGAAGCGCACCAACGATTCCACGTGGTCGTTCCATCGCTCACTGCAGGACTACACCAAGACAATTGCCGGTGCAGGCTTTGCAATCACGCGGCTCGAAGAATGGATATCGCACAAGAAAAGTGAAAAGGGGCCACGTGGACCGGCAGAAGATGTGGCACGAAAAGAGTTTCCATTGTTTATGTGCATCGAGCTGACGAAGCTTGTATAAATATTGGTTATGAAATTTCTTCGCCGCATCGGCATGCTTGCGTCGGTATTGATTATCAATACAGTGCATTATTCGCGCTTTGCTATCGGCGTGTTACGAGGTGACACCGATTCGCACGGTGTGCGATTGATTATTGTGGATGAGCGCCGCGTGCTGCTTGTATCGCACTGGTATGCACCGTTTGCATGGACCTTACCGGGTGGCGGCGTTGGTAAGAACGAAACACCCGAGGAGGCGGCTATTCGGGAAGGACGTGAGGAGACTGGCCTAACCATTAATTCCATTGCAGGTGAGATAGGAACATACACGGGAAAACTCGGCAAGGCAGACCGCGTTACGTTTTTCTACACAGGGGATTATTCTGGCAATCTGGCGATGCGTCCGAATTTTGAAATTATGGCTCGCAGTTGGTTCGACATGGATTCACT
>JBKJSQ010000048.1:0-3130 GCA_046594495.1 Minisyncoccia bacterium
CTTTTGCGTTCACTTTCGCGGGTAATTGCGCCAGTCTGGACCAACATCCACAAAACATCGTTGTATTGCTTGAGGTGTACTTCGCTAGCTCACGGGTTATAGTAATCGCCATGGAAGTTTCGCCGACGACAATGAAATTAGCATATCAAGTGCTGCTTTTCTATAAATACGTCACATTGGAAGATCCGCAGGTTATTGCCACGGCATTACACGAGATCGCCTCTTCGCTTCATCTGACTGGTCGAGTGATCGTGGCAACCGAAGGCATAAATGCAACAGTTGAAGGACTCTTTGATAACACGGAGAAATTTGCGGCGGTTGTCCTTCAGGATGATCGATTTTCCAATGTACAGGTAAAGCGGAGCGCCGGCTCAGGGGTAAGTTTTCCGTCACTCTCAGTCAAAGTGCGCAATGAAATAGTGGGTACCGGTTTTACAAAAGAAGAAGCAGATCCTGAACACAAGACCGCGCCACGGCTCACAGCGAAGGAACTACGCGAATGGTTCAAAACCAATAAGGACTTCACGATCGTCGACATGCGCAACAACTACGAATTCGCGTCTGGTCACTTCAAAAATTCGGTGCAGCCTGATATTTCTGCATCGCGTCATTTGCCACTGGCAATGCCAAAACTCGAGCCGCTTAAAGAAAAAACTGTCGTTACGGTGTGTACCGGCGGTGTGCGGTGCGAAAAAATGTCGGCGTATTTGCAAAGTCAGGGATTTACCGATGTTTATCAACTCGACGGCGGTATTCACACGTACATGGAACAATTTCCAAGTGAAGATTTTCTCGGCACGCTCTACACATTTGATAAACGCCTCACTATGGATTTTGGAGGAGAACGAGCAGTTATCGGTACGTGCCGTTTATGCGGCACCACGACTGAGAATTACGTAGACTGCGCAGAAGACACCTGTCACTATCATTTCCTCGCGTGCGCAACATGTGCAAGTGAACAAGGCAGGGCGTATTGCAGTCTCGAATGTAGAAGCGCTTCAGTATGAAAATTACCTCAGCAGAGTTCGTAAAAGGCATTCGAGGAAGTGACGAAATATTGAGCGACGGGGTGCCCGAGATAGCGTTCATTGGACGCTCCAATGTGGGTAAATCAAGCATTATAAATGCGCTTACCACGGTCAAGAAGCTTGCGCGCGTGGGCGACAAGCCCGGCAAGACTACCGAGATCAATTTCTTCCTGATAAATAAATCCCACTATTTTGTCGATCTGCCCGGATATGGGTATGCGCAGGCGGGCGCACAGGAGAGCGAGAAGTTACGTAAGCTTATAATCTGGTACTTTAGTTCAGGTGAGGCGCATCCGCTTTTAACCGTCGTCATACTTGATTCTAAAGCCGGTTTAACGCGATTCGATCAGGAGATGATAAAAATGCTGCAAGAAATGAAGCGGCGATACATAGTTGTACTTAATAAAATCGATAAGTTGTCACAGAAAGATTTAGCTGCTCAGCTTGCATCGATCAAAGTAACGGCGCAATCGATGGGAGTACTACAAACTTCAACCGAGACAGGTCGTGGAATTGATGCGCTGCGTGATCGAATATTTGAAGTGACCGTATGATCGTGGGTGTTCGAGTGAAGGCGGGAGCGTCGCGCGAGACTCAAATTACGATATCTGACAAAAAAATGCAGATAGCGGTTCGGGAACCTGCACAGGATAATCGGGCAAATGATCGCGTGCGCGTAATGCTCGCAGCGCACTTCGGCGTACCAGTGCGCCATGTTCGGCTCCTGCGCGGACAACACCATCCTTCAAAATTATTTGAAATTGGAGATGCCGTATAATGCGACTATGAGCAAACGACTGATGCTTTCGGTCATTTTTGCGTCTCTCCTTGTGGGTATTCTAATCGGCTATGTGCAAGGTGTGCCGGCCGATGTAGTTAATGAGTCAGAGTTTGAGGCAGAAATCGCTGTCGAGTATGGGTATCGATGTGGCGATGGCTCTGAGTTTACTCTGGTACCGACGAACAGTATGGAATCAATTCGTATAGTCCCCGCAACGAGTGTGGATTATGTACGTGAAGCAAATCTCAAATTGATGCGTGATGCCCTCGGCTCGTTCTACGAGGGCGAGGGCATTGTGCTTCGGATGAGCGCGAGTGGCCTCGTGCTCGTGAGCGAAGGTCATGCAACGACCACATGCACTTCAATGCAATCGGTCGATGCCTTCAATCTGGGTGCATAGTATGGAGCGGATGACTCAATACTGGCTTTTAAAATCGGAACCACATTCATATTCCATCGATGATTTAAAGCGGGATACAGAAACAATGTGGGAAGGCGTGCGCAATTATCAGGCCCGTAATCATATGCGCGCGATGAAGAAGGGGGATCTGGTGTTGTTCTATCATTCGAGCACACAGCCGATGTGTGTGGCAGGCATTGCGCGCGTCTGTGCGGTAGCCCATCCCGATGCATCACAGTTTGATGCGTCGAGTGATTATTTCGAGCCGCGTGCCACACGTGAGCATCCTGTATGGGAATGCGTTGATATCGAATTTATAGAAAAATCTCAAAATCCGCTTTTGCTCTCAGAGATGAAAGCCGATGCAACATTACAGGGCCTTATGTTGCTCCGGCGCGGATCGCGCCTTTCGGTACAACCGGTTACTCCGGTTCATTTTGCACACATTCGAGCGCTTCTCACTTAATTGCAATATTGTCGAGATATACTACATGCATGAAGCCCCATACGCCCGTACTCGTGGCGTTTTCAATCATACTTTCTCTATGGTTCGTCGCCGGACCACTTTCATACATTACAGAGAAACAGCGTAATGCTGCAACGCATTCTGCTGCAGTCGTTGCAACTTCGGTTACGGTGATGATTCCAAACGGTACCGCAGGCTTAACAAAGCAAGTGGCTCTCACTCCAAAGCAGGTGCTGGCCCGTGCCGATACTATGTATCAGGACGGAGTGGTTCCACTTGGAGACAATAAGTATTCAACAACAGTCGCAAAAAAGGGTTCGATTTACCTCTGCAACGCACGCAAAGGAAACGCCGGTTCAGTCGCGCGTGGTCCGTGGATCAACGGTAAAACATGGAATTACATTGAGAAGCCCTCGGTAGAAGGTACTGTCGCATGGCCAAACGCCACGTTTACC
>JBKJSQ010000059.1:0-4097 GCA_046594495.1 Minisyncoccia bacterium
TCCCATGATATCGCTGCACTATGCAGTAGCATGGTTCGCAAAGCTGAGACCTCGACTGTAAAAATATTAGCGAGCGATTCTAGTGCGAGCGATACGAGTTCTGTCTCTGTTTTATCCCGGAGCGCGTGTGCATGCGGTCCTGCTACCCAACCGGTCAGCACTGCATGCGATGCAGGATACTGCGTCCACCACGTCGGAATAATCTCCTTCGAAAACATAAAAAACATGCTCTCGAATTTCTTCTCGCGGATACTTCCCCACCACTTGTGATCAAATCGCAACAGAATCTTTATAACAGCGCCGAATCCCATCTGTGAGGCCGCGCGCATCTTTTCCGGAATCGCAGGTATGTACTCTATAGATTCAATAACCGGAAGCGCAACTGTTACAAGCACTTTATCGGCCTCGTAGTCGGCGTCTGCGGTCGATATACGCACCTGCAATCCTGAGTAATCGATGCGATGCACAACCTGATTACATCGAATATCAAGCTGTATATTCCCTATGAGGTGCTGCAATAACGCACCATACCCTTCAACAATGCTGTATTGCGACCACTCTTCGTCGTGAATCATTTCATCTTCCATCGCCTGTACGCTCGCTCGAGTTACATCAGCTGCGTCGTAACTTTCTGTCCATCGGGTCACGAACTCCCGAATGTGAGCATGCGCAGCTCCCTTGAAATGCAAATCGAGAAATTCCGCAACCGTCATGTCGTGTTCAAGCTCGCGGAGCTTCAACATGAGCTCCGGCATGCTCCCCTCCCATACGTTTCGCGTTGAGGGTTCGCCGTCAAATACGTTCCACCATTCAGTCGAGTTCGTTAGCGAAAATCCAGCCTCCGTAATCAATTGTTTTGAAACCGGCGCCTCGCCGTGCACAAACTCTGCGCCACCCATCGCTTCATAGCCAAATTCATCAGTAGAAAGCGGGTAAATTCTTCCTCCGATACGGTCTCGCGCTTCAAGTACTGTTACTTCGTGACCGTTCATCGTGAGTTCTCTTGCCGCCATAAGTCCGCATGCACCAGCACCAACTATTACGATTTTCATACGTGGTGACATACTAGCATCCGATGATGAGGAAATTGTTTGGCTCGCGATATAGTTACCGCTATGGAAAACATACAGACTCGTTGCGTGATAGCGGGCGGCGGACCGGCAGGCATGATGCTCGGGTACATGCTTGCTCGTGCCGGAATCGAAGTGCACGTGCTGGAAAAGTGGCCTGATTTCTTCCGCGATTTCCGCGGAGATACCATTCATCCATCCACTATGGAGATACTGCACGAGCTTGGCCTTCTCGAAGACTTCCTGAAACTTCCTCACAACAAAACACGCAAGATGAATGGTGTCGTAAATGGAATGAGTGTGACGATCGCGGACTTTTCGCGTATCAAAGCTCGAGAGCCGTATATCGCGTTTCTGCCTCAATGGGATTTTCTGAATTTTTTAAGGGACAAGGCCTCTGCCTTCCCCTCGTTCCATCTACACATGGAGACCGATGCAATAGACATCATTTGGGAGAACGAACGTGCAGTCGGAGTTAAAGTAAAACAGAAGGACGAGGTGTTTGAGATTCGCACAGAGCTCGTGATCGGTGCGGATGGTCGGCACTCAACGATTCGAGATAAAGCCGCGCTCCAAATGGAAACGCTATCTGTGCCGTTTGATGTGTTGTGGTTTAAACTCGCTGCTCGCAATGCGGATCCGGCGCAATCGCTCGGTACTTTTAAAGATGGAAAAGCCATGGTCATGCTTGATCGAGGCGACTACTGGCAATGCGGATTTCTCATCGAGAAAGGGAAACTTGATGTAATGAAAGCTGCGGGCATCAAACAATTCCGCGCAGACATCGCATCGCTTGCGCCGCACCTAAAGGAATCCGCTGACGCTATCGCGTCATTTGATGAAGTAAAACTGTTGAGCGTCACGCTTGATCACGCACTCAAATGGTACAAGGATGGAGTGCTCTGCATCGGCGATAGCGCTCACGCGATGTCTCCTGTAGGAGGTGTTGGCATCAACGTAGCTATTCACGATGCGGTCGCTGCTGGCAACGTGCTCGTTCCGGCGTTTCGCGGAGGCAGACCGAGCATACATGATTTGGCGTCAGTGCAAGCGCTACGCGAGCCAGCAGTGAGAAAAATGCAGCGTGTGCAAAGCACAATGCAGACCCACATACTGATTCCCTTTCTCCGATCACGCGGCATCTCAAAAATCCCGCTCGCGTTTCGCATACTCCGATGGTTCCCGTTCCTCTCTGCTATTCCCGCACGCTTTATCGGCATCGGTTTCGATCCACAACACGTGAATCCCCACTTGTTTGAATCGTCTTAAAATTAGCTTCTATGAATCCACGCTTCGGCTTGTTCTTTGGACTTGAAGAACATCAGATTGTCACGGCCCGCGATCGACGCAACGATGTTTGCTGCGAGATTCGTCATATCCTTACCGCCAAATGCTGCGCTCTTTAGGACGAACGGCTTATTCGCTTTCATATACGCCGCAAGTATCGAGATTGCTTTCGGTACATAGGTACCTTCGAAATCTGTGAGGTCGATGAGCGACCGAAGCTGCAGCCCACGTTTCTGGTATTCCTCACGCACGATGGACTTACAATTTTCAATGTCCTGCTCAAGCATAGGAATTCTATCCGCAGTGACAGAGCCATGAAGCTGGGACCGCATAATCCCCTCATCGTCTATCGAGATTGTCAGAACACGTTCATTCATAGCGCAATGTTAACCTATCCTCCGAAAATTCATGCAGTCTTTATTTAAACGCGACATTATAAACACATGGCCGACTGGTCCAAAATTCCAAGTCGCGGCAACGTGGAAGACCGCCGAGGGTTTTCACCCACCGCTATCGGTGGCGGTGTTGGAATAACCGGACTCCTTGTCGTAATGCTTTTAAACTATCTCGGTAGTGGCACGATCGATCCAAACAGCGTCAATGACGTGCTCACGCAACTTCAAAATACACAGATGCAGTCCGAGCAATCGCTCAACGCAAAGGATTTCGAAGGAGCAGATGCATATGAAGTGTTCACATCAACCGTACTCGGATCGGCAAATGATATGTGGGCAAAAGTATTCGCTGCGCAAAACCTTTCGTATAAACCGCCGCGTCTCGTACTGTTTCGATCTGCTACCCAATCAAGCTGTGGCGGAGCCGACGCTCGTGTGGGCCCCCACTACTGCCCACTAGACCAAACGATCTATCTCGATGAAACGTTCTTTGATGAGCTTCAGAAGCTGGGGGGCTCAGGCGACGTGGCGCAAGCGTATGTGATCGCCCACGAAGTCGGGCATCATGCGCAAAATCTATTCGGCGTATTTGAAAACGAACGAGTATCCGATGATTCAATTGCAATCGAACTGCAAGCAGACTGCTTCGCCGGGTTATGGGCATATTCGGTTCGAGACCTTGGAGTGTTTGCGCCCGGCGAAATCGCTGAAGCGCTTGATGCAGCTGCCGCAGTTGGAGACGATCGCGTTCAGTCAACCTTTGGGGGCAGAGTGTCGCCCGAAACGTGGACGCACGGCTCATCGGCGCAGCGCGTCGGTTCGTTTAACGCGGGTTTTGAGCGTGGAGTATTAGGCGCGTGCATGTAAATATGATCGCTCACCGATCATCGTGAGCGTGTGCACCGATGTATCACGCCCGAGCATATAGAACGCCGCCGCTACCAGCATGAGGACCGCGAGCATCCCAAAAACAAACACGCCGAAGCCTCGGTTGTCATCTTGGTCTTCCGGTGAAGACATAACAGAGTAGTATGGACGCGCTCACATGCGCTCAGCGTGAATTCACATATATACAAAAACCCCGCATGCGCGGGGTTTTTGTATTGTACAGTGCGAGCGCTTATTACTTAGCAGTCTTAAACGACATGATCGTTCCGTTCACCGTTCCGTATTCATTCTGCGCATTCACGCGGAAGTAATAGGTCGTGTTTGCATTCAGCTTTGGTTGAGCGGAAGCCACGATTGAAGCACTGCCATCTCCAAGCGAAACGAATGGCGTCGTGTTTCCAAGTCGATTCGTGCGGCCGTACTCAAACCAGTACTGAGTCATGCCCTTGTTCGGATT
>JBKJSQ010000108.1:0-11874 GCA_046594495.1 Minisyncoccia bacterium
CATCGATTGTGGGACCCGTTCACAAAACTCCAACCATTCGAACAGCGCATCACCGATGTGGGCACGGAATTTTTGCGTCGCTCTCCACGCCTTCGCGAACTCGTTCAAGAATATGGACAGTGCCAACCACGATGCCCCGACTCGTTCTACGAACGACGAGACGAAGCGATCCGCGAGGACTGGCCCGGAATTTTTGCCCGACTTCGAGTCAAGAATGACTGGAGTAAGGCCATGCAAGATAATTCGTGGTCGTACGATCAGGTAGCCCGAATCAACGATGCGCACAAAGCACTCGCGCCGGCTATGTGCGTCCCGCAGTTCCGGTTCGTATACACGAAGTCGACCGGGCCGTATATTTATTTCAAACAGTTCGTTTGTCTTCCCCCGTGATGCTTCACTGCATCACGGGGGTTTTTCTTGCTTAATCGCGACAAGGGTGGTGATCTACGTTGACGCTTTCATCCCACGCAACAAGAACATCATCCCCGAGACGGCACGGGTTCCGATCGCGATCAGGAGATATTTATTTTGCTTGCTTATTCCTCGTCTGCGTCTTCTTCGGACGGGATGATGTCTTTTGTCTGGATGGGGCTCTGGATGCCCGGCGTCCACTCGGCTTGTATCGGGCCGAACTGCTTTTCGTAATCGGCTACATTGTGTGCAAGGTTTTGGGCGAGGCGCTTCATGTGCTGCGGCGTGAGCGCGTAGGTGGTGCCGTTTTCCCCCGTGAGCATGCCCATCACAAAGAATTCCTGCGAAAATGCCACCATGATGTTCTCGCAAAACTGTTTCGGAATTTTGTTGAAGTCCATATCGGGTAGTTAGTAGTTAATAGTTAGTAGTAAGTAGTTCGTAGAACGTAGTGAAATGCGTAGGGGTACTATAACAAATCGACCCTATGCGCAACACAACGTTACAATTTCCTGCTGTCGTAGGCCCAGTGCAAAAGAGCTTGGCGTTGCACGGGGCGACACGAGAGGTCGCCTGGCATGCAATTGGTTTTTAGCTGTGCGATGTGGCGACGAATTGCCTTCCATCGTTTGATTTGTCGCGCGTCCTCATCGGGCATGCGGCGGCCGAGGGTGTAGCGGCAATACCACTGGAACCATCCGCGCGGATCATGCTTTGAGATCCAGCCTTTCGCTTGCCACACGCTGAGCGGCTGTGATGCCTTTACTTTAAAAAAATTCAGTTCTTTTTTGTACGAGCCATCGTGCGATAGATTGGCTCCCGTAAACCAATCTGCGGGATATTCTTTTTTGTCGGCTTCAAAATACAACCCACCAAATACGCCGAGCTTCAGCATTTGCTTGGGCGTAAGATCGGGATTGAATTCGGCATCAAATTTTGGGAGCTTTTTCACGATGGAATTGTACCGCATGGAACAGGAACGAGGGCCGGATGCGTAGCATCCGGCCCTTTCTTACTTTGCATCTGCAGATCGCTCCCCTTCATTTCCCGACACTGTCGCATCGGGAAGCACCATACGGGAAAGCGCTATTGCTGCACGCACCTCAGTGGCAGCAAGCGCGTGCTTGCCGAGCGCCACGTATATCTCTGCGCGCATGAGTCGGTATTCCACGTTGTTTGGCTTGAGCGCGACCGCGTGCGTGATGTGTGCAAGCGCACGTATCGGTTTGCGGAACATCAGATCAATCTCCGCAAGATTTGACCATGGCTCAACGAGTATCGGAGAAAGCGTGACGGCACGCTTGTAGTCTTTCCGCGCTTCGACAAACCGCTCAAGATGTGCGAATGCAGCACCACGATGAGCAAACGCTATCGCATGCTCCTCAATTGAGAGAATTTGCGTAAAGCGAGCAATTGCCGCAACGAACTGCTGCTTCTTCATATGAGCGAGGGCAAGCTTATTGAGGCGGTACATGCAATCGAGTCGGGACACTTCTCCCCGCTTGAAGCAGGAACGCGGTTCATTCCACCCCATGAGTGCCGGAGCCTGCGGAGAATACGGCCGCTGCGGAATATCCGCAAAAGACCAATTACAAAAGCTGAGAAACATGCACAGAGAGAAGAACCACGTGCGAAGCCGTTTTGCCATGACAAAGACCTCTCAATGCGACCGAATGTCGCGGAACTCTCAGCACTATATCCCCGTTTCGCGCAGGTTTACAAGGCCGACGACAGCTTTCTTACGACATTTCCTCGCTCGACGCTCGGTCACCCTCTGCGGGTACGCAGCAAACCGTATTGACGGGATATTTACTCGGGAGTACCGTGCAAAGAGAGGAAACAAAAAGGATTTCGCATCCCGTTCACACGTCTATATAGGGAGTTTCCTATGACACGATGGATGAAAGCCCTGATGGTGTTGTCGTTTGTGTTTGTCTCGCCGAAATCGGTGGCACAGGAGATTTGTGCAACAACGCCCGAATCGTTCGCTGCGGCAAAGCGCGCGATTGCAGAAATACAGCTGCTTTCACGCGCGAATATGATTGAAAGCAATCCGAGCTTCTCTACTTTGGAAGCAGAGTCGCGAAACATGTACACACAATTTCCCCCGCGAGAGCATCGGTTACCGTGGGGCACACCGGCTACTCCACATTTGTTCGGTCAGTACGGACAAGCGCAAACACCGTCAATGAGCGTAAAAGAACCTGAAGAAAAGCGATTTAGCTGGTGGGGATATCGACACGCCGAACTACACTCTGGAGGTGTCATTGCGGAGCTCGTGGATAAATCGAAACCTACGAACTGTTGCAACGGCGTATGGCAGGGCGAATGCCGAGTAACGAAATACATCACAGACGGCGTTGGCGCGCGCAAGATACTGATTGATGGGCTCGTGTGCCCAATCGATAAATCTACGAAGATCGTTCAGCTCAACACATTTCCTGAGCCCGATACAGTGGTACTGTGCGCAAACCGGACGTCGCTGCGAAATGTGGATACGCCCGAACGCTCATGCCCCAAAACGTTTTGCCTTGGAGGCGGAAAGCTCCACATGTAGACCTACCATCGAATAAATGTACCAACGACCGCTCTCCCGAGCGGTCGTTACTTATGTACTGCGCTGGTACTATTTTTAAACATTCTCACATTCCGACCGACCGTTGAGCGAGGAAGTGCCGTAAGAAAGCTGTCGTCCGCTTGAGAAGCTTTAAAATTATTTCTCTTCGAGGTCTAAACAAACTCCGTTGATACAGTAACGGGCGCCGGTTTCGGTGGGGCCGTCGTCGAAGAGGTGGCCGAGGTGCGAGCCGCAGCGGGCGCATGTGATTTCAGTGCGATTCATTCCGTGTGTCGAATCGTGGTGCGTGAGCACCGAGCCGTCGATCGGTTTATCAAAGCTCGGCCAGCCGGTGCCGGAATCAAACTTTGCACTCGAATCAAACAATGGATTACCGCACACTTTGCACTCGTAGGTGCCGTCGGCTTTCTCGTGCACGTATTCGCTCGTGAACGGCTTTTCTGTTCCCTTTTCGCGGAGCACCTCGTACTCATCGGGCGTGAGCATGTTTTTAATATCGTCCTCGTTTTCGTGTATTGGTTTCAGTGCCATATACACCCAGTATACCAAAAGCCCCTCTTCGGGGCTTTTTGGATAGGACATTATCGACTAGCGACGAGACTTTATGCGGTCGTTCTCTGTGAGAAACATCTTGCGCAAACGCACCGATGTGGGAGTAATTTCGAGGTATTCGTCTTCTGCCATGACTTCGAGTGCTCGTTCGATAGAGAGGATGAACGGCGGCACGAGGTTGAGCGCTTCGTCGGTACCCTTGGAGCGCATGTTAGTGAGCTGCTTGCCCTTGGTCGGGTTCACCATCATTTCCTCTCCCTTTGATGTGTTGCCGATGACCATCCCTTCGTACACTTCCGTTGCCGGTGCAATGTAGAGCACGCCGCGATCCTGAAGATTCCAGAGTGAGAAGCCAAGCGTTTTGCCGCTCGCCATCGAGATCATTGAGCCGACTTGTCGCTTTACTATTTCGCCTGCGTGTGGCTGGAAGCCGACAACGCGTGAGGACAAAATGCCTTCGCCCTTGGTGTCGAGGACGAATTGATTCTTATACCCAAGCAATCCGCGCGTTGGTCCTTCGAAAATAAGTCGCACAGAATCGCCGTGCACCTTGAGGTCTTTCATTACAAACTTTCGTGTGCCGAGGCGCTCGATGATTGCTCCCTGATAGGTCGATGGTGTGTCCACCACAACCTCCTCGTATGGCTCAAGCTTTTTGCCGTCTTCTTCACGGATGATGACCTGTGGCTGCGATACCTGCAGTTCAAATCCTTCGCGTCGCATGTTTTCTAGCAAAATTGAGATGTGGAGTTCACCGCGGCCGGAAACTTTGAAGGTGTCGCCACCGTCGAAGTTTACGCGGAGTCCTACGTTGATTTCGAGCTCTCGCTCCAAGCGATCACGAATCTGTCGGGTGGTCACAAACTTTCCTTCGCGTCCTGCGAATGGCGAGTTGTTCACGAGGAAGTTCAATGTGATTGTCGGCTCATCGACTGCAATCGCAGGCAACGGCTCTACACTTTGGTCGTTGGTGATTGTTTCTCCGATGAAAATATCGGAAAGGCCTGCAATGAGCACGATGTCGCCTGCAGTTACTTCGTTTGCATCCACTTTTGCGAGTCCGTTGAACGTGTGCATTTTCGTAATCTTGCCGTTGCGGATTTCGCCGGTCGGCTTTTTTACATACACAGTGTCGCCTGCCTTAAGCGTTCCCTCGTATACACGGGCAATTGCGAGTCGGCCGAGGAAGTTGTCGTACCCCAAGTTGAACGGCTGCAAGCGCGCGGGCTTCGCAGAAAGCGCAGGATCCACTGGCTTCACGTGTTTGAGAATAGTGTCGAGGAGTGGCGTGAGGTCGGATGATTCGTCGTCCATCTTGAGCTTTGCAATTCCTTGCTTACCGATGGCGTATACAACCGGAAAGTCGGACTGTTCGTCGTTTGCTCCCAATTCCAAGAAGAGTTCGAGCACTTGATCCTCGCTGCGTGCCACATCGGCGGCTGGCTTATCGATTTTGTTGATGACAACAATCGGCTTCAAGCCGAGCTCGAGCGACTTTTTGAGCACGAAGCGGGTTTGCGGCATTGGACCTTCCTGCGCGTCCACAATGAGAAGCACAGAATCAATCGAACGAAGCACGCGCTCAACTTCGGAACCGAAGTCGGCATGCCCCGGTGTGTCGACGATGTTGATCTTGGTGTCTTTATAGAAAATGGCTGCGTTCTTGGAATAAATTGTGATGCCGCGCTCCTGTTCGAGTGCGTTTGAATCCATCGATGCACCGCCTACACCCGCCTGCGACAAAAGCGCATCGGTGAGCGTGGTTTTGCCGTGGTCGACGTGCGCAATGATAGCAATGTTTCGAATCTCCATAGTGAAAAATGTTGTTTTAAACCGGCTCCCCTTACAAAAGAAATCTCCTTACAGGAGCAGTACACCTTGAGGATATTTTGCTCCAAGAATTCGCAAAATACCTCTCAAGGTCTTGCGGCGCTACGTTTCCTCGCGCCTCACCCCATGGGGCAACCCGTTCCGACTAATATGCCCTATTTTCCCCCTATTGGCAAATCTAAGTCATCTCATTTTGTAAGCCGTCGGGAGGCCCGAGATACGAGGCACGGAGAAAGACTCGTCTCGAGCCGTACTGTGAGTACGGTGAGAGCGAGTCTGAGGCTCCGTAACGAAGTAGATGGGGCCTATCCGTCGTCTTACAACTGAGGGTCGATTGCTGCCTTAAATTCTGCAATCCCTACCGCCCCCGGTATCAACACCTTTCCGGTGATGAAGCCCGGTGTGCCGGTTATGCCAAACGATGCGCCCTCTGCGCGATCCTCGTCAATCTCCTTTGTGTAGGCCGCCACATTCGCGGTTACATCTGCCTTGAGCTTTGCACTATCCATTCCGGGAAGCTCTTTCTTAATCAGGGCAACGATAGTCGCTTCGTTTCCGAAACCGCCGTGCTCTTCGTCTTGTGCGGTGTACATCGCCTCGCGGAATTCATGGTAGCGCTGCGGATACAATTTCCACACTGCATTGTCGTAGAGCGCCGCCATCTTCGAGTCGTCACCCAAGAACGCGTAGTCCTTAAACACGATCTTAAGCTTGCCGGTTTTTACATATTCCTCGATGAGTGTCGGCATCGCAGGCTCAGTCGGAATCTGCGGATGACCGACTTCTACCGCTTTGCAGAACGGGCACTGATAGTCTTCCCATGATACGAGCGTGACTGGTGCATTCTCATCTCCGATAAATGGATCAGTTCCATCAACGACAACGTCTTTCACGTTTACCGCAACGGTCGGCTGTTGACCAGCTGCACCCTGAGACGTGCTCGAGCCCTTAAAGGCAACGATGAGCGATACACCGATAATGAGTCCGGCGACTATGATCGCGCCGGGAATATATAATGCTGAGTAATCTTTAGTAACAGCTGCGGCAACTGGTGCGGCAGGCGTAGGGTTTGTTTCTTCCATACGTGGCATCCTACCACCCTTTCATTTGGGTGTGGATATGTGCACAGCTCTTTACTGCTTGGCTCCTATAAGCACGTTCCAAATATCCGGGTCCTGTCCGCCGTCGAGCTTAAAGATGGAGATACCGCGCACGCCCAAACGTTTCGCGAGTTCGATTTTTTGTCGCGTGGTTTCTTCATCCGGCCACACCACATAGCGATACGTTATGTTTGTGTTGTTTGCCGTCGTTTCCATAATTGCATTCACCGACGCGAGCATTGCCGCTGAAGGAATATTCGAACTGGAAACAGTGGTCGTTGCGTTCGGATCCGGAATGTATGTGAATCCCAATTCACCCCAATATTGACGCTCAGGAGTTATGCCGTATTTTTCACTCAACGGAATTGCGCTTATTCCCGGCTGACGCTGTGCGTGCCCCGGATTAAACGTCCAGAGAATGTCATACACATGCTGACCCCCGTAATAGGTGGTAACTGAATATTCGTAGCCATAGGTTGGTACACCAATGAGGATTTTATTCTTTGGGATGTCCTTCGACATATGGTTCACCACTTTTTCTACCCACACAGGATCACCATTCGCTGCATAGAGGCGCGCCCCTGCATCAGCGTTGATCTTCATATCGATTCGCTGTTGATCGTAGGTCATGAGGCGCACGCGGTCGCAGTAGGTACCAATGGCCTTCAGATCATTTGCGAACAGCTGAGAGTCTGCGGGAATTTCGGCGCTATAGTAGCGATCCGCATCCGGAAGGCGTGTCTCGATCGTACACATGAGCCACTTATCGCCGAGGCGCATTTTCAATCCCTTGAGGAAGGTTGAGTAATAATCCTTAGTCTGCGCCTGCTTACCTTCGAAGTCGATATCGATTCCATCGTAGCCGTTTGTTTTGACTACATCCGCAATGTGCTCAGCGAGTGCAATGCGCGTCGTTTGATCGCTCAGCAGTTCGTGCACGAGTGCACCGTTACTTGTCATAACGGTAGGAATCACGCGGACCCCTTGCGCTTTTGCCGCTGCATTAAACGAGAGCCACGGCTCAGCGTTGGTCGGACCGTTGTCCATGAGCGTGCCATCGGATTTGAGCGTATATGTGAACGGATTCACTTCGGTAAGTTTCGAAAGGTGCGGGAGTGTATCTGCGGTACCTGTAGCCTGGCGCCAATATGGAATCCACCCGGTCACCTCGAAAATTGAATTGGACTGAGCGGGAAAAATTCCATCGGTACCCGTAGGTGCCGTGCTACCACCAGAGGCACTCCCGCTGCAGAGTGCCTTAATCTTTGCGCGCGTAATGGGGCCTACGGTACCCACCTGAGAGATACCATGAGCTTTTTGGAAGGCACGCACCGAGGCAAGTGTAGCTGGGCCGAAATTCGGCACACTCGTGGCCTTAAAATATCCCTGTGATTTAAGAAAGCCTTGCAACGCCGTGACCTGCACACCGCGTGAGCCCAGTCTGAGATCACTCGTTATCGCTGGGCATGTAGCAGCGGAAGCAGCTGCCGGAAATATAACGACTGCAACGACCGCAAGTGACATGATGTATTTTTTCATATGCATAAACTGAGCGGTACTTCTCATAGACGGTTGAGTATAGCAACTCTTTCCCACAAATAAATTCCCACACAGCAGGCGAGCTACGGCGCGGTTATGCGCATAGTTGCGTGCGATTGATTGGGTTTGTGTGAAGTTAGTCCCGCGAACCCTTGCCGTGAAAGAATTCAATAACCGCATTCGGTAGCTCCGACGGCAGCTCAACAATGCGCCACGGTTCCCCACTCACTAATACCTCCTTCGAATTGAATCCCCACGTAACGCAGAGGCTCTGCACACCCTTTTCACGAGCCTCCAAAATGTCGCCTTTGGAATCGGTAATCATGATGCAATCACCTGCCTCGATGCCGTACGTATCGAAAATCATGCCTATCTTATCGCTCTTACTCCTGTGCATATCCGCGTCGTATATCGCTGCAAATTTGTCTGTTAAATTGTGATCCTTCAAAAATTGTTCGATCACTCGGCGGATTGACGACGAGACGATCACCAGTCGATGATTCTCCGCAAGTTTATTGATGGCCACATCCATCCCAGTAAACAGACCGCCCTTTTCTGCAAAAAGTGCGGTAAACGTATCCCACCAGTCCAGGTCATGCTTACAATCTGAATGATCTTCGCCCTGTGAGACCATATCGGATTTATACACGTTGCCTTCAAAAAACTTTCGGTACTTCCCTTCGTCGTTATGCACACAAAACGTGCGTGCTGTGCCGTAGGCAGCAGCAAACGAATCGGCTATTACGCCGTCGAAGTCGAATAATACAGTGCGATCGTTCGCCATATCACATGCCGATCTTTGCTGCTTCTGCAGCGATCATTTTTTCAATCTTTCCTTCAAACAGGCGATACATGAGCGGAAGCTTTGCATAAATATCGAAGTGCGTGTCGGTGACAGTGACGGTACCGGTTATCTTTGTGCCCTGTGCGGTAAATCCAAACTCGAGCATATTGTCTTTCCAATCGGTTTTCACATCGGTCGCGTGTTCTGCGATCGACTTTTGCTGGTCTTCAATCATCTTTTTTAGCTTACGTATGGCTGCTTGCTGTGTAGTTTTGTGATCAATTTTGAATTGCATCGCACGAGTGTACCATCTCCGCTCTCCATCAAAAACGTCGGTATTCGCAGAGCGCTGGGTGCCTTTTGTGAGGCCTCGGGAGGAGCGGCGGCGACTGGTCGTTCATTCAAACGAGAAACGAACGTAATGAGCGAGTGGCGAATGTGCATCTCGGAACCCTCGAGAAGCGCGGCGGCAACATAACATAAAATATCAAACGAAAAACACATGTATTTAGAGAGCGAAGACTGCGGGTTTTTCGAACCCTTGGGAGGAGCGGCGGCGACGTACAGAGAAAAAACGAGCACGATTTTTTCGTGGTTCGAAAAACCCGCAGTCTGCGCGATTCTCAGTACCAAGTTGCAGTCCCATCACCCGTCAACGGAATCGCCTCCCCCAAATATTTCGGAGTTCGATTCAGCGCAAGATCGAGCAGTGCTTTCACCGATGCCGGGATCTCGCGCACGTAGTCATAGACGTCGCCCTGGCCTCGCTCTGGCACTACCCCGTACGCGGTAATGCCAAGCTGCCGCGCCACGAACACTGCGCGTGGCATATGAAAATCCTGCGTTACTATCGTGAGTGAGTCTGCCTTAAACACATCGCGCGCACGATACATGCTGCTGTATGTATCGAACCCTGCATGATCGAGAAAAATATCCTCGGGTGGAATTCCTGCATTGATGAGATATTTTCGCACCGGTGTGACTTCGTCGTGCGTGAGAGCGCCGTTATCCCCGGTCACTAAAATTTTCGAAACCTTTCCCATCATGTACAAGCCAATGGCAGTATGCGCACGCTCTTCGAGAACCGGCGACGGCTTACCACTCACTACGGATGCACCAAGCACAAGTGCTGCACGCGTTTGCGGCACATTGTCGGGAAATTGATAGATCTTGCCTTGCACAATCGCACGCATCGAAATGGGCGCAAGTACCATACATAGCAGCACCACGAGGACCGCTATTACAATCGCACGAGCGATAGTTCGCACTGACATGCATCCATTATGCATTATAAATGCATCCCGATTTGCAGACTTTATTCAGTGAATTAATTGTTGACCGTGATTGTGGCGGTACCGAGATTGGTCATGACACCGTAGTTACTGCCCTGTAGAGATACTAAGTACGTACCGGCAGTGGTGTATGTGCGAGACGTCGTCCGCTGACCACAGCTTTCATTGGCGTTACAGAATGTTGCAGAACCACCGTCACCAAAAATGATCACGACTCCTCCGGAGTATGTCGTGCCGCCCAGATTTGCGGAAAAGACAATATTCAGCGGCTTTGTACCAGACGATTGCGATACCGTAAGCGTGTTTGACTGCGATGTACCGCCAACCGTAACGGTTGCAGAAGCAAGAGTGTTCGACTGTGTGTTATTGCGCAGTGATGCGGTGTACATGCCGTTCGAAGTGTACGTGTGATATCGGGTAACGGTTGTGTTGCACGCATCTGCCGGCACTGCAACATAATCGGCCTGCCCGTCGCCGTAATAGAGGTAATAGTAGCCACCGCTGCAACCTGGGAAGTACATCGAGAAGGTTGTATTGAGTGGTGCATTGCCCGACTGCGGAGAAACGGTGAGGGTTTGATTGCCGGACGAATAACCGCTCACGGTAACTGTTGCGCTCGACGTGTTGGACTGACCGGACTGATTGGTGACGGTGAACGTAACCGTGTATGTTCCTGAATTTGAATACGCGTGCGTGAACGTCTGCGTGGTCTGACCCTGCAGGTAGCTCGTCTGCGGAGCTGATGCAGTAACACCGCCGTAGCCAGTGTCACCCCAATTCACTGAAGTGGTGATGTACGAAGTCGTCGGATTGTTGATGACGATGGTCCACGTGCCGGTAGTGTTTGCGCTCAGTGTGGTCGGACCGTTCACCGATGAGATCGTAGGAGCACTGTACGGAGCGTTTCCGTTCACATTGAACTGAAGTGTGTTGCTCGTTGCACCTGATGAGTTCGAAACTGAAACATTGTACGCGCCACTCGTTACGATCTGAGAGCCGTAACCAGAGAGATACGAGGGTACGGTGAATGTGAGCGATGTACCGTTGAATGAGCTCACGTTCGAGATGATGCCGTTACCGAATCGAACGGTATTTCCCGAGTAACTGAATCCGGTTCCGGTTACGGTTACAACCGTTCCGACTGCTCCCTGCGATGGGCTGAGGTACGAGATGGAGATGCCGGAGGTCGGGCACGAATTGTAGGAGTTGGTGTAGCCGTAATTGTACGGATACGTCGAGCACGGATTTGTCGGATAGGTAGGGTTAGTAGGGTTGGTCGGGTAGGTAGGATATGAGGGATAGCTCGGATATGTCGGTGTTCCGTAACCGCAGGTAGAGAGAATCGCGCCGCGCGTATTCAGATCTACGATACCGCTCGGATAGAGATTGTGCTGCGACTGATATGTCTGCACGGCAGCTCGTGTAGCTCGACCAAAGTAGCCGGTCAGCATCCATGATCCCCCGCCTTGGTAATTCTGAGATACGAGAAAGCTCTGGAGCGAGCGCACATCGGTGCCGCGCATGCCGAACGAGAGGTCGCGTGTAAGTACGACACAATTGAGTGTCGGGTATGCAACCGTGGTCGGCTGTTGATACGTCGGATATGACTGGTAGTAGCCGTTGGTTCCGTAGTTGTACGGGTATGACTGCGCAAAGGCGGTTCCGGCTGAGAAGAGCACGAGAACTGCTGCGATTGATGCAAATACTTTATTCATAAATAGTATATGTGTTGACCTATCCTCTAATCTCTGGGCTAATGCGGCCACTATGCACAATAAGCCGCACTTG
>JBKJSQ010000003.1:0-10475 GCA_046594495.1 Minisyncoccia bacterium
GCGATAGCCCAGATAGTCGTCCAAACGGTCGACCCGACGGTCGCCCGCGAGAGCCGGGACAACCCGGACAGAAACCGGGAGGCGGGCGCGGACGCTCGCGCCGACCATTTAGTTCCCGCCCTGCGCGCCCGCCTCGTGGTCGCACAAAGGTAGAGCATCAGGCTCCATCTACTCGTGATAAGAAGCAGGTGCAGCAAGTACCACCACCAAAAGACGATGTGGTGCGCATTATTCCACTTGGTGGTGTAGAAGAAATCGGTCGCAACATGACCGCAATCGAAATCGGCAACGATATTTTCATCCTCGATGCGGGATTCGCTTTCTCCGAAGATGACACGCCGGGTATCGATTATATTCTTCCGAATACCGGCTACCTCGAAGAGCGCCGCGACAAAATTCGCGGGCTCCTCATCTCGCACGGTCACTTGGACCACATAGGCGCTATTCCGTACATCATCGACCGTATCGGTAACCCGATCATCTACACACGCCGTCTCACCGGCATGATGATCAAGAAGCGACAAGAAGAATTTGCGCAAACCGCGCCGGTTCAGATCCGCGACGTCGAAAAAGACGAGGTTATCAAACTTGGTCAGCACACGATTCGCTTTTTCGGCGTTACGCACACCGTGCCGGATTCGATGGGTATCATTATTGAAACCGCATGGGGCGACGTTGTGTTCACCGGAGACATCAAACTCAACCACGAAGGCGGCGAACCGTCCGATGAAGAAAAGCGAGAATTCGGAATCTTCAAAGACCGAAACGTCTTGGCACTGCTCATGGACTCAACAAACGTGTGGCAACCAGGCTTCTCGATCCCTGAGTCGAATGTGTATCGCACGCTGGAAGCAATCATTAAAGCGTCAAAGGGACGACTCATCATCGCGATGTTTGCATCGCACCTGGAGCGACTCATCCGCGTAGTTAAGTTTGCCGAAGACTACGGCAAGAAAATCGTGATAGACGGCCGCTCGATGAAAACCAACATCGAAATTGCACGCGAGCTCGGTCTCATCAAATACAAAGACGACACCGTTGTAACGGTTGAGAACATGATGCAGTACCCGCCAGAACGCATGATAATCCTTGCCACGGGGGCGCAAGGTGACGAATTCGCTTCACTCGCCCGCATTGGCAACAAGACGCACAAATACATACGTTTACAGCCAACCGATACCATCGTGCTCTCATCCTCGGTCATTCCGGGCAACGAACGCGCTGTGCAAAAGCTCAAAGACAATCTCTCGCGACAAGGTGCACACATCATCACCTATCACGCGAGCGACGTGCACGCCTCGGGACACGGCAATCGCGAAGAGGCGGTGTGGATTCACAAGCAGATCAAGCCAAAATTCTTCGTACCGGTACACGGTTACCACTATATGCTGCGCGTGCATGCAGACCTCGCGGTTGAAATGGGCGTGAATCCAAAGAACGTGATCGTGCCAGACAACTCCGCGGTCTTAGAAATTATCGGCGGCGAGAAGATGGTGAAGCACGCAATTAAAGCTCCTTCGGAACTGCGAGTGGTTGAAGGACACACAGTATCTGAACTCTCCGATGTGCTTATGCGCGACCGAAAAGCACTTGGCATGGAAGGTTTCTGTGTGGTTGTAGCCACGGTGGATCGCCGCACCGGCAAGCTCCACAAGTCGCCCGACATCATATCCCGCGGATTCGTGTATCTGCGAGACAACAAGGATTTGATGGACCAAACGCGACTCATCATCCGCAAATCTGTTGAAACATCGATGCGCAATCCGCGCTCCGCTGACCTCGACATCGCGCGAGAAGATCTCGCGGAAGCCGTATCGCGCTTCTTGCTGCAACGCACGATGAAGCGCCCGATTGTAATCCCGGTGATCGTCTCTATTTAAAAGATCCAAAACAAGAAGCGCAGCCATCGGTTGCGCTTTTTTGTTGATTGACACAGCGTCACTACGGGGACATATTCACAACAGAAGGGAGAAAAACCATGAACAAGATTGTGGTACTGACTGCGGAAGAAACCGCACGTATCGAAGCGCTCAAACTGCTGGTCGAAATACAGACGTATATCTACGGCGAACCATTCTCGCTCTCAGGTTTGCAAAAATTGCTCGGCGGTCGACACGGCACTGCTGAAGTTCTCTTGGCTAAGATGACATTACTCATGAGTTATGACTACGCGCATCTTGGCCTTTCGAATATTTTTTCGCTGACCAAAAAAGGTCGCGCGTTCTCGTCGCCGGAATTCGACGAGGAGCAGGGGTCGTTCCACATCATCTTTGGATCTCCGGATCCCGTTCCTGAACAACATCATCGACGCCGATGAGAAACAAAGACAACGGCCTGGAATCTCACCGGGCCGTTTTGTTTTGGTTGACGGAATCAGCTTGGCGTTATACATTCGCGACTGCACAACGGAGGAGCCTCGACATGGTGGAAATTGGCGAATTTGTAACAATACCGGATACCGCAGTCGGACTAACAAAAAAGGAAGTCGCAATCGCGATCATTGCCGACAAGCTCGGCATCTCCGTGGAAGACGTGCACGATCACACGGACCTCGGTCGTCATGCCCACGATATCACCATGATTCTCACGATGAAGGGATTGGGTGACATGTTCATCGGACAATTCGGCATGAAGGCTGAAGACGTTTTCTCTCAGCTGTAACCGCCTTAAGTGACTCGGCATGATTTCAGGCGCGAGACCGTTCGGTTTCGCGCCTGAATATTTTTTACATTAGGCAATCATCCAACTTCCCTTCTGGCTGACGACGAGTCCGTCTTTTTTGAGACCGGTAAGTGCATGTCGAATCATCTGCCCTTCGAACGATAATTTATTTGCGAGCGCGAGATCCCCGTGAGCGCCGTCATGCAGGACTTTGATAATTGCCCCGCGTACCTCGCGAAGCGAACCTACGAATTTAGTTTGCATAGCATATGATGCACTTCTCCTAGTGGGATTTACATGAAGTGTCTTCATGTACGAGCCGTAATCCATGAGTGCCCAATACCAAGAACGTGGATCTTGATGCTCTGCAGCGGCTTCTATGAGCACCACGAGTTCGCGATCATGCACCATTTTCGCATTCGGGAAAAAATGTTGGATGAAGGCCGCCCGCACATTTGTTTCGATCATCATGTGCGGCTCGTTGTATGCGAATGTGCGAACTGCGGCTTTTGTGTACGGCCCCACACCCGGAAGCCGCGCGAGAGTCGCCTTTTTCATATTTCCATTGAACTCAGATACCACGATCTTTGCAGCGTCGTGAAAGTATTTCCCTCTCCTGTTATAACCGAGCCCACTCCACTCCTTGAGCACGCTCGCAAGGTCCGACCTTGCGAGCGAGCGCACCGTAGGAAATTGTTTGAGGAAGCTTTTATATTTATCGATCACCCTCGGAACCTGCGTTTGTTGCAGCATTATTTCCGATACAAGGATTCTGTACGGGTTGCGCGTTTTACGCCACGGAAGGTCGTGTCTGCCGTGCGCCTTGTAGTGCTTCCATACAGCGGCGCGAAACGCTGCGATATCGCTACGCGCTCGGTGTAGTTTGGCTTTTTTCGTCTGCGTGGACATGAATGACTGGTTCGCTGGCTTGCGAAGGCAAGTCTACGGGCATAATGAAAATCGCAATAATATATGCGAGACCAAGCGGGAAGAATCCCGTCACTAAAAGTGCTGCAACAAAGAGCACGCGCATAACAGTAACGTCGATTACAAAGTATTCGGCAAACCCCGCAATTACTCCGGCGATCATCGCACGCCCTGGATTTCGTTTGAGTTTTTTCATGAGTTCATAGTATACGCTCTTTCAAACTAAAAACGAGCTGCATGCATTACTCCTGTAACTCATCCAATTGGATGAGTTACAGGAGTGACCACTCGGTTCAACTATTCCAAAAAATATTCAATTCACGGGTTTCTGACCCAATCAAATTGTGTAAATTACATCTTTCCGCTCAACTTTTACTTCCCAATCGAGGCGCTTGGCAGTTTTAAACAGTTTTTCATTTGGGTTAAAGCAAATTGGTCGAGCCACCATTTCGAGGAATGGAATATCGCTTTCGGTGTCCCCCACTCCAATCGAATACGCTAGCGTCAGATGCGATTTTTCCATTGCACGCTTCACGATATTCGCTTTGTTGAATATGAGGTGCTCATCGGTAATAACGCCGGTAAATAAATCCTGCGGACCGATCTCGTAGACTGTCCCATAGGATTTATCGAACCCAAGACGAGGACAAAACCTATCGAGCACGGTTTTGGGTGAATGTGATACGGCGAGCAAAAAATATCCCTTTGATTTGAGAAGCTTCATCAGATCCCGCGTGTAGCGATACGTGCGCTTCCACTGCTCCTCCACAAGTTGCTCGGAGGCCTCTACCAATTCACCGTAGTGCACACCTTTGAGATGCGACTTAAACGCCTTCACGACCGCCTCTATGTATTCCTGATAATCGCCTTCGCGATCGAGCCACTTGCGATGCTCTTTTTCGTACACTGCACGCGTATCCTCCGGGAATGCACCGCGCTCTATGAGCGTCTCCACGAGCTGGATAAGCAGTGATGAGCGGAAAATAGTGCCGTCTACATCAAACACGGCAAACTTTTTACGCTCGGCCATAGCGTCATGGTACACACAGGGAGCGCCTTGCAAAACTCACTGTTCCATTGCATATTCTCTCTCGGTACAACCAGGGAGAAGACAATGTTGCAGCAAGTCCACCGGGCGTCCCATCGCGCAATTCAGGCGCGGGGTCAGCGACTCCGGCAACCGCAGGTCAAGGAAGAACGTAAAGCACCGATGCCGCGAGACGTCATCACGATGCTCGACGGCACCCAGTGCACAACGATCAATTTCCACGACCTGCGCTCGAACGCGCACAAGAAGTTGAAGGACGACTTCACCGGCATCGCTCAACGCATCCGACTTTCGGTTACGGAGCACGAAGATGTCTGGGAGACGATCATGGACTGGGTCAACCAACATCGGCCGGCGTACGGGAACCCGGCGCACCAGAACGATACACTGGTCGCGCTCGTGATCGTGTACGCGGCGAATCGCTTCAAGAGGCCCATCGCCGACATCATCACCGACATCGAGCGCAAGGGATACGGCAGCGCGATCTTCCCCACCCGCAGTAGCTGATACTGCGATATTTTTCAGAGGGCGGCATTCCGGTGCCGCCCTTTTGATTTGTCGCAATGCACTTTGTGGATGTGTTAGGGTGAAAATATGAAAGTTGCAGTACTCATGGGTGGATGGTCAGCCGAGCGAGAGGTTTCGCTTTCCTCCGGTCGCGCCTGTGTGGACGCCCTGAAAGACTCCGGTCACTATATTGTGCCCATCGATGTAGGGCACGACATTGGCAAAGTACTCACCGAACTGAAGCCTGACGTCGCACTCAACGCACTGCACGGACCCTATGGCGAAGATGGATCCATTCAGGGACTCCTCGAAATCCTCGAGATCCCATACACACACTCAGGAGTTCTCGCATCCGCGCTCGCAATGAACAAGGCTCGCTCGCGAGAGCTCTTTGCGGCAGCAGGCATTCCCATCGCCGAAGGTAGGGTGGTGTCGCGATTCGATGCGGCACGAGCGCACGTTATGATTCCGCCGTACGTACTCAAGCCAGTAGCAAATGGATCAAGTGTCGGGGTTTTTATTGTCAAAGAGGGCGATGCTCCGCCAGAGAGAATCGGAGCAAATGATTGGAAATTTGGCGACACGGTGCTGGCCGAAAAGTACATCGCGGGTAAAGAATTAACCTGCGCTGTTATGGGTGAGCATGCCCTCGAAGTAACCGAGATCACATCTTCGCTCGCTTTTTATAATTATGAAGCAAAATATTCTGATGGTGGATCGCTACACGTTCTGCCAGCTCAGATTGATGCGGGAGTGCATGCGCGAGTGCGAGAAATCGCCCTCCTTGCACACCAAACACTCGGATGCCGCGGGGTGAGCCGAACTGATTTCAGATACGATCCCTCAACCGGAGAACTGGTGTGTCTGGAAGTTAATTCCCAACCCGGCATGACCGCTACATCGCTTGTGCCGGAGCTGGCAAATCATGCGGGATTTTCGTTTCCGCAGCTATTGGAGTGGATGATCGAAGACGCTTCCCTCAATCGGTAACACTTGCGCGCCGCTTCGCACTGACGTAGGTTAATCGAAGTTACGCGTAAAGGAGTACTTACGATGAAAGACGACGAGGCTATTCCGCTTCTGGAACCGCTCAAAAAACTGCGCCGCCTGAATCTGTTCTACCCGAACGCTACGGGCGAAGACTTCACCTATCGGTTTGCAGCGTATCTTTCCGATCCGGCGTCAGCATACTTCTGCGACGAGGATGTGGTATCTCCGGAGGCCTTCCTCATTACGTATTGTGAAGCGATGCTTGATATTGCGCAGGGTACAAATTCCTACAGTGGTCGTGCAGTTCCTGAAGAACTTCGATCACATGCGGAAAAGATCCAAATGTATGCAACGCTCGATGTTGAAGGCATAGCGCACACTATCTTTCCTCACGCATTTGCAGTAGCGGTTGCGGAAATGATGACGCATTCCCGAACAACGGGATAAAATCTAAAAAAGGCGGTCATGCGACCGCTTTTTTCTTGCATCTAGCTTGCGTAGGTTCCTTATTTGACGTACGTTTGCTGCGGCAACCAACCCAAGGAGAAAGCCAATGAGCGCACCCCCGGAAGTATCTGTGTCCGATGTGATCAGTAAGATTCTACAGATCGAGAAGCTGGCGCCTCGTTGCGCCGGCGACACCATTACGTATCGCTTCATGCGCTACATGGCGAGCTCGCAGGCGTCGTATCTTCGCAGCAGCGAGACGCTGTTCCCGGAGATTTTTCTGATGGTATTCACCCAAGCGCTGAACGATGCCGCGAACGGCGAGAATTCGTTCACAGGTGAGCCGATCCCGCGCACCTTCGCACAACTGTCACCGATCATGTATGCGCTCGTGAAGCGCGACCTGCCTGTGATTGCCGATGCGATCTTCCCGCCTGAATTCTCAGCGGAGTTGAAGGAGATCTTCGCGTCGGTCAATACGGAACTCGCTGCGCT
The DNA here is from genome assembly GCA_046594495.1 of Minisyncoccia bacterium. Lineage (GTDB taxonomy): Bacteria > Patescibacteriota > Minisyncoccia > Phycocordibacterales > UBA2100 > UBA10103. The sequence goes on from JBKJSQ010000003.1 coordinate 7,076, forward strand.
CCTCACGCCTCCCGAGAAGAAGCGGGCGCGCAGGCGCTAGAGAGATCATCGTATCAATGGAAAAAGGCGGTCATGCGACCGCCTTTTTATTTTTCCGACCAGCGCTCACTTGTATCCATCTCCCCCTCGACTCCGGCCAAATAGCAGTGAGATCATGCATCGTGCAATCGTGTTTGTTTGCCTTGCATACGTATCGTCCATAGAGCACAAATCCGTTATTTACAAATCGCCAGTCTTTTTTTGGTACGAGCGCCTCAAGGTCTTTCGAGATTTTATACAGGTCGAGGCTGTCGGAAAGATCAAACCGGTACGCAAATCGCTTTACATGTGTGTCGGTCGGTATACCTTCCCATACGCCATACAACTCTCCCAGAACCACGTTCGAGGTTTTGTACGCCACTCCGGGGAGCGTAATCAATTCCGCTACCGACTGCGGCACTTTTCCGCTAAAGTCGCGCTCTACTATCTTGGCCGCGCCAATAATCGCCTTTGCTTTATTGCGAAAGAACGTAACCGACGAGATTTCTCTCGTGAGATCTGTCAAATCAGCATCTGCAAAATGCTTTGCGGTTTTGTATTTTTTGAAAAGCGGCTCGGTAACACGATTCACCACTTTGTCGGTACATTGCGCCGACATAAGCACAGCCACCACTAGCTGAAACGGTGTCGAATAGTTAAGTTCGGTTTTAGGCGAGGGATACTGCTTCTTTAAAAAAGCCACTACTTTCTTGGCTCGCGCTTTGCGTTCTTGGAATTTCGGATGGCCTTCCATCGCGCCATCCTACTGGATGGTTATCGGTATCTCAACCGCATCATCATTCTCCGGTAGTCCCGAAGGATTGCTTCGCATCAAAATAAGTGTCGCCGGTCCTTTGTACCCGCCTTCTACGATAATGGTAGATGAAAATTCGACCTGTTGAGTGGTCATCCATTCACCAAGCGCACTTGCATATGTGCGAGCTATTACACCCCCGTCTTTGTCACGAACTTGAATCGGAAAATCTGCTTCGAAGAACCAGTTGCCCGGTGCCTCACCTTTCACAGCAAACGTAGAACCGACCGTCGTGTTTTTTACCGGAGTTGTCACCTTCACTCGTGCTGAAAGCGGTTGATTCTCTGTGGGCTTCGGCGTTACCGGAACTTCGGCTACCGGCTTTTGCGCTGTGGTCGTTGCTACTTCTACGGTCTCGGGACGTGGAATTGTAAACAGCATGGTCGTCATAGCGATAATGACTGCAAAAAGCAGTACCGCTACCACCATCCAGATTTTTGCAGTTCGATCCATATATTGGCGATTGTATCCTATAGACGGCTCTGAAGCGCCACTATTACAGGGTACTAATGAAAGCAGCAATCTTCTCGGCGTCGTGACGGGCGATATCGGCTTCGGAGAAGAAGTCTCCGGTAATTACGTTTTTGGCATACTTTTTAGACGCTTCCTCGTCGCACACCATCGGATACTGTTTTTGCTCTGCATAGGTAGCAACAAGTTCCGCGTCGAACGGATGCGTGTTGCATATCGCATAATCAAACTTCTCCAATCCGCAGTATGAGCGCAACTCACGCAACATATCGGAGGTTTTAAATCCGTGCGTCTCGCCCCACTTCGTCATGAGATTGCAGATCACGACCGTTTTTCCCTTTGAGGCCTGCAGTGCTTCCTTTGTCCCGTCGGCAAGTACGGTCGGAATGATGGAGGTAAACAGATCGCCGGGACCGAGCACTATAATGTCGGCTTCGCGGATAGCGGCATCTGCCTCCTCAAAAATATGTGCAGGCGGATCAAGAAACACTTTTGCGATCTTGAGATTACCGTCGTGCTGTGGAATATCGATATTCGTTTCACCCTCTATCTCAGATCCGTCTTCGAGGATCGCATGCAAGTGCGATTTATCAACCGAGACCGGAAGCACTTTGCCTTTAATGTCGAGTACTTCGGATGCTTTACGGATCGCTTCGATATCGCTTCCGTAAATTGAAGAAAGCGCTGCAAGGAAAAGATTACCAAAGCTGTGGCCGGAAACAGACCCCTCGTCCTTAAATCGAAAATTGAAAAGGTTGCGCAAAATTTCTCCGCGCTGCCCTTCTGCGAGTGCTGCGAGCGCACGACGCACGTCGCCCGGCGGGAGTATGCCAAATTCGTCGCGCAGCACGCCGGACGAACCACCGGAATCAAACATCGTTACGACCGCCGTAATATCGAGCGGAAGCTGTTTAAGGCCGTGAAGGAGTGTGTAGCCCGAGGAGCCGCCTCCGATGCGGACGAGTTTTAACATAATCCGAGAACTGTACTCCCCGTGAGATAAACACGCAATCACTCCGTGCACACACCGAACTTGTTATCTCATGGGGTACTCCCGCTATCCACATTTGACCAGTCCGTTGCACACACCTTTGGAGCTGATACGATGCACGTACAACTGAATATCGTATCAAGAGACGTGGAGAGTTCTGGCTCGTCGAAACGTCGGCAACCAACGCAGTAGTTACAACTTTGCGCACGGTGCCCCATCCAGCCCGTATGGGGAGATACTTCTAGTCTAGGTGTCTCTCCGTAGGGAGAGATATTTTGTTTTTAAAAATTGTTTGAGCAAAGCGAATTACAAATTTTTAATCCGCCCAAATTTTTTCGAAATTTAGGCGGATATAAGATTTTCTAAACTCGCACGCTTAGTTAAAAAAATCTAATATGTTCCACTCACTATCTCGGTACACGACTGAAAGCGTCACTGCCGGTCACCCCGATAAAGTCTGTGATCAAATTTCCGACGCAATTCTTGACGCATGTCTGACGCAGGATCCTATGAGTCGTGTGGCAGTAGAATCGTTTGGTAGCCACGGCACGCTCATGCTCGGCGGAGAACTCACTACGACCGCTGTCATTGATGCGGAAGCAATCGCACGACAGGTATACAAAGACATCGGCTACACCGATGAGCTGAAAGTTCTTAATACCATCGTCACGCAATCACCTGATATTTCTCAGGGCGTTGACACCGGCGGCGCCGGCGATCAGGGCATTATGTACGGTTTCGCGACCGACGAGACAAAAGAATTCTTGCCGCTTGGCGTCGTGCTCGCACACGGTCTCGCACGTAAACTCGAGGCGGTCCGTCGCGACGGCACACTCCCGTGGGCAATGCCCGATGGTAAAACACAAGTTACCATCGACGACGGCGCAGTAATTACCGCTCTCATTTCTACCCAACACACGGAAGATGTCTCGCAGGAAGATATTCGCGCAGGACTCATCAAAGAAGTATTCACGCCGATTCTGGGCGACACGTCTGAAATTGAGATCCTTGTAAACCCGACGGGCAAATTTGTGCTTGGTGGATTCGCGGCCGACGCCGGACTGACCGGGCGCAAAATAATGGTTGATACGTACGGAGGGCTTATG
>JBKJSQ010000043.1:0-4888 GCA_046594495.1 Minisyncoccia bacterium
TGCATCACTACCGATGTGCAGGCAGAGTCGAAGGTATGTCACGAGCTGCGTGACTGTGTGATCGTTAAAAATTGTACTTTTAGAATCAAGTGCGTGCAGGATGCCGGAAAGTGAGAGTGCGCGCGAAATTGCCTTCGCATCAGCATTTGTGCGATACATGATCGCGATATCGCCCGGGGAAACACCTTCAGCGATTCGCTCTGCAACATGGGATACCACCCAACCGATCTCATGCTCCTCGCTTTGAAACGTACGCTGCTCTAGAACTGCAAGCGCCGGTTTTGGAAGTTTGCTCGTGAGCTTTGGGTGGCGTTCTTCTGGAATAGATTGCCGCATGAGTGAATGTGCAGCGTCCAGCAAGACCGATCCCGATCGATATGAATCGACAAGCGGTATCAACACCGAGCTCGGGAATTTCTTGTGGAAATACGAGAAGCTGTCGAGCGAAGCACCTTGGAAACGGAATATCGCTTGCTTCTCGTCGCCCACCACAAACAAGTTTGGCTCGACATCAAATGATGCAAGTAATTCTAGTAGTCGGTTTTGGGCACCATTAGCGTCCTGATGTTCGTCGGCGAGGATGTATAGGTATTTCTCCTGCACAGCCAAACGGAATGTCTCGTCGGCTTCAAGTGCACGCACGACTTCTCCAATCATGTCGTCGAAATCGAACCTGCGCGTAGCTGCGAGCTTCCGCTCATACCACTCGAACACGAGCCCAAGTTCGCGCTCTTTATTGAGCCGGTCCATCTCCGTTTGCACTGCGCCTTTTACCTTGCCCTTGTGAGCACCTTTCTGATGAATCGATTCCGGATCACGTTCGAGCTCGCGCAAACGCTTCTCGGTAACAGTCATCACATCAGTTGGCGTTTTGTGTTCACGCTTAAGGGTGCTGATCGCACTTTTGACGGACTGCACATAAAAATACGGATCTCCGAACGGCTTGAGCTTTTCGAGCGGAAGTTCGGTAATAGCCTCGCGTATATACAGGATTGATTCGATATCGGTAAGAGCAACTGAGGAAATAATGCGCGGAAAATATTCCGGATGAGAATGAATCACGTCATTACAAAATCCGTGGAATGTAAAGATCGCGACTTTGTATGCGGTCGGGCCAATCATTTTGAGTAGCCGCTGCTTCATGGCATCGACCCCAGCTTCGGTAAAAGTAAGCGCTAAAATACCATCAGGGGGTGTATCCGTTTTCAACAGAATATTTGCGATACGCAGTGTAAGAATGTGCGTTTTGCCGGTACCGGGACCGGCCACCACCATTACCGGGCCCTCTATGGTTTCCACGGCCTGCTTTTGTGCGCTATTGAGCGTTTTGTAGTGCTTCGCAAACTGCGCACGGCTGTCATGCATAAGAGGACCAGTATATCAGCCGCTCGTAATCCCCAGCTGGGGTCTCTTGCCTCTCAAAATGTTCGTGGTATGGTACGCAACGGTAAAAATGAAAAATAAGGATTCGCGATGCTGAATGCTATTGGCTCCATCTGTGATCGTCTTCGGCGCAAGCACTCGATCGCTCGCCGGCAGAAACGGCGTGAGATCATAGCGGGCCGTCTGACGGAACTACAGAAACTTGAAGTGGAACTTGAGACCTTCGTGCTCAACAACCTGTTCGCGATGAAAGACAACATGGTACTCATCAAAATGTTCTACGCGGAAATCGCCGACGCGTCCAAGCACTTCAAACAGCGGCAATACCGCTCCGCGAAGAAGTCCCGCGGCAGTGCCCGCACCGTACTTCTTTGCATCAAGCGAAACAGCGACCTCACACGAGAAGGCAGGGCGCGCTATATCGTCAACTAGTTCATTCCCTCGACCCGTATCCACAGTGATGCGGGTCGAGAACTTTTATATCCGCAGAAATCGGTTAGGATAGTCAGCGGTCCATGGACCTCTCTCCTCTTGAAAAGAAAAAGGCACTAGACTGATGCTTTGGCGAATAAAAAATGTTCCCCCACTCCCTGCATTTCTGATTACGACCGGACTGATCGACGCGATGCCCTTCGACCCTGTGTCGAAGATCGGCGTGTCACTCATGCTGGTGATCATCCTGATCATCTGGATGCTTTCCGGCAATAGAAAGACAGAGGAAAAGGAACGAGCGGAGTAAGACGACCATAGTTCTGTAGCGTACGCGTACTCGGCCATTCTGTGATCAACAGGATGGCCGTTTTTATGCAATTTTCTTCATAAAAGACAAGGCAAGATGTGGCGATGACGAACGTCTTAAGCATAGGGTTCAAAGTGCATTATTGGCTAGTCCTACAATAGCTTTATGATCTTGTTTCTCATTATCGGCATTATGGTGGGTGCAGTCGCGGTGAACTTCGCCTTGCAAAATACTGCACCAGTGGTTGTGCAGGTATTTGTATGGACGTTCACTGCCCCGCTCTCGATGGTAATCCTTGGCTCCGTAGCCACAGGCCTCTGTATAGCGGTCTTGATGATGCTTCCGACGATGATTCGCGAATCGCTCGATGCGTTCGCATATCGCCGTGAACTAAAGCGTCAGGCTGATTACGAAGCCCAGAATTCTACGAGTGATCGCTTAACCGCATAACTCATCACATTGCCGAAGGGTCTGACCTCCCGTCAGACCCTTCGCATTTCAAGTAGATTCCACTGGAGATTCGGGAGCGTACAAGCCTGATTTTTCCTACTTGATTATTTCTTGTTTTGTTGTATTGTATTGAAAGCAATTTCGCAACGAGGAGCCATCAGGATGGAATGGAATATCGCGTACAGACTCGATCGCAAAGGCAGCACCTTGGCGACGGCAACGTTTATTCACGACGGCGTTGAGATTGGCTCGGTCGACGTGGATCCCCAAACACTTGGTCGCGGCGATTTTGCGTTCGTCGAGCTCGTAAAGCGTCCACACCGATGGAATAGCATTCCGACGGATCTGCATGAAGCGCTTGTGGTCTACCGCAACGAAACTCTTGCCGAGCTCGACTACCGCGATAAGACGTATCGTTTTATTGATGCCAACGGCATCGTCGGCACGCTGTGGAAGCTCACCACCGACAAGAGCGATATCCGCATTCCAAAAGATGCAAACACCTGTAACGCATTATGACAATTCAACGGCCGGAGCCCTGCTCCGGCCGTTATGTTTTTACACTGGCGAAATAATTTCAGGAATATCGTTGCGCGGGTTATTTACCAGTGTCGAAATTTCATATCGCTGTAATCGATCGGTCGGATTTGGCGCGCAAAATTCTGATATGGCGTATTCCTCGAGCACCTCATCGAGCCACTCCTTCTCTCGTTCTGCATCGATGATCACCGGCGAGCGATCGTGCACATCTTCCATAATTGCGTTTGCAGCAGTTGTGATTATTGCGTAGTGCGGCATCTCGATGCCGTTTTTGTCGGCAACAACAGTATAGAGCCCACCAAGACTGAATATCTCGCCCTCCATGTGAAATCGATAGGGAGTTTTTTTGGTACCCTCGCGTTTCCATTCAAAGAATCCCGTTACTGGAATGAGACAGCGCCGCGTAAGAATCGATGATTTAAAATACGGTTTCTGCTCGGGCATTTATAACTTCCCTTGCCTTCCCCGGCTCTTTCGCCCAGCTCGGGCGGTATCCCCAATGTCCGACCTGTATTTCCTCAGCGTTCTCCTCTGTCAGTATCGGCGTTAAGGCAGTGGGAGGGATGTTATAGCGAGCATTAATTACACCTTTTTCGGTGTGACCTTCTACCATACGAACACCGTAGTGGCCTTCGAGATGGGTTTTGGAATGCACCACGTATTCTATTCGTCCACACATGTGCACACCATATCAAAACACCCCCGCTCTGCGACCTGCCAGCGATGCACCGAGGTTTAACCTCGGTGCGTTTACGTTGCACTTTTTTTCGTAGTGGTAGGATACTCCAATGAAATCGTTTTCGCAGGTAATATTCAAGGTCGGAATCAACCCCTGTGTGATTCCCCCGCAAGAAACGATCGAATACATTTTCAAGCAAGCAAAAAGGCGTACCGGTCCAATTCAAGTACGCGGCACAATTAACGGCTCGCAGTACATTCAGACCCTCGTAAAGTTCGCAGGATTCTGGAGACTGTATATAAACAGCTCTATGTTAAAGGCTGCAAAGCTCAAGAACAACGACGTCGCCTTGATCTCAATTGAATTTGATCCGAGCGATCGCTCGGTGCTACCACATCCTGAATTTGCAAAAGTACTCGCTCGTGATCCGCGTGCGATTTCCACGTTCAGTGCCCTCCCGCCAAGTAAGCGTAAAGAAATAAATCGCTATCTGAATAATCTCAAAACCGACTCCATTCGCACCAAAAACATTGAAAAGGTTATTGACTACCTTGTGGGTAAGCGATCAAAAAAAACACTCGCAGTCCTCAGGCCAAAGAAGAGTTAGCGCGAATCCAAGGGTAACCCTTGGAAGACAAATCAGTTCTATATTTTTCTCGAGGTTAAACTTCGAGGCATGCTGTTAATGCGTTTGCATTTGGTGTCAGTTGGGGCATAGTTTTCTGGGTTTAACGGAGGAGCAGAACAGATGACGAATCCACTGGAACTTCGCAAGAATCTCGAGAAAGCGCGCAGCATTGCGTTGGGCATTCACTCTAAAAACATCACTTCGCCCGAAGCGGAATATGCGTATTGTGCCGCGAACATGATTCATGATGCAATGGAGGCATTGAACGACGGGCGGGATGAGGTAGCACAAAATATGCTTTTCGTTGCCACGGGCATACTGCTATGCAGCGGTGCCGATCGCAAAAAGATGCCCTGGTTCTTGGCGCTGACCGAACCGGCTCACGCTTGAGCTGGATAATACGAAAACGATCGGAGCAATTCGGTCGTTTTGTTTTTGACGCGACCTGTCGCAAGCAGGAACCCTTTCA
>JBKJSQ010000023.1:0-14221 GCA_046594495.1 Minisyncoccia bacterium
TTTAATTCGGAGCTCCAGTCGGAGGAATACGGGCCACTGTATCCTGTGAGGGTAAGCGGTTTGCGTACGGTGAGATGAATCATTCGTTACTTCTCCATTTATCTTATCCTGTCCCATAAAGCACTGTATGCAGTGGATTGTCAATGAAACAGCCGCGAGGAATCGCGGCTGTTTGCACGACACTTTCAGGCAGCGTGCTTCTTCTGAACGAACTTCGTGATCAGCGCGTGAATGTCGGCGTGTGATCGGGGCGATGAGCGAGCGGCTTGCCAGCCATGGTCATTCAGATGCCGGAGCGCCTGAGTAACGACGCTTTCTGCGCCATTGAACCAGAGACGTACCTGGCCACTGATCTGGAACTGACCGTTACGAATAGCACAGGTCACCGATCCGACGCAATTGATCTCTTGCAGCGAGTTTAGAATCGCCCCGATCTGTTCGAAATGGCGTCGGAATACGAATCGCTCGGAATCCGTTCCGACCGTATGAAAGCTTCGCCGAATCCGAACAGCTCCTGTTGTTTCGAACGATCCCCGAAAACCATCGAGTTCAAACGGGGGCCGTACTTCGATATCTAAGCGCACAATGGATCTCCGTCGTGGTTGAAACTTGGCCTAGCATGCAGTGAATGACTACTCTAGTCAATGAATGACCTCCTACGGTTCTAGGTCGAGGTTTGACTTCACTATGTCTTTCGAGTATATTTCTCAGGCCTCGCAGGAGGTCCGTTTTTTGGCCTGATTCCTCACTTTTGGGGGATATCGCAAGAATCTAGGACCTACGCCGCGGAGTGTCCATAACCCACGGCCGAAAGGCAGGGTGCAGGCCTCCCAAGCAAACCTCCCGGAGCACCCCGCCATTAGCGGGATAAACAATATACATGGCAAAGAAATCAATGATCGTAAAGGCAAACCGCGTTCCGAAGTTCTCTTCGCGCACGGTACGCCGATGTTTCAAGTGCGGACGTCCGCGCGGTTTTATGCGTGATTTCAACCTCTGCCGCATCTGCTTCCGCGAAGAGGCGCTCGAAGGTAATATCCCAGGCGTTAAGAAGTCATCTTGGTAATATGGTCACCGATCCAGTCTCAGATCTCATCGTTCGTCTCACCAATGCTGGTGCTGTAAAGCATGCAATTGTGTCGATTCCATTTTCGAACTTTAAGCAGGCTATCGCCGAGAAGCTCAAAGACGCCGGATACGTTTCGGCTATCGAAAAGAAGGGTAAGAAGGTTAAGAAGACCCTCGACATAACGCTCAAATACGACACCGAAGGTATGCATGTGATTCAGGGAGTAAAAAGAATCTCAAAGCCAGGTCGCCGCATGTACAAGCGCGCAGACGCGATCACCTCTGTTCGCTACGGACACGGTGCTCTTATTCTCTCAACTCCGAAAGGCATTAAGACAGACAAAGAAGCACGCAAAGAAAAGATCGGCGGCGAAGCGTTGTTCGAAATTTGGTAACACGCAATATATAAATTTATGTCACGAGTCGGCAAAAAAGAAATAATCATCCCTGCAGGCACCGAAGTATCGGTGGTATCTCAGGAATTGATCGTCAAAGGCAAGGGCGTCACACTCACGAAGATGGTGCACCCTGCAGTAACGATCAAGATCGAGGGTTCGAATGTAACGGTTAATCCAGCCAACAACTCACGCCTCGCAAAGGCATTGTGGGGAACTTATGCAGCGCACGTGCGCAACATGCTCTCCGGTGTAAACACACCATTCGTTAAGAAGTTACAGATTGAAGGTATTGGATTCAAAGCAGAAATGCAGGGTACAAACCTCAAGATGGCGCTCGGCTTCTCTCACCCGGTACTCGTTGCAATCCCACAGGGTGTTGCAGTTACGGTAGAAAAGAACATCATTTCGGTTACCGGAGCAAACAAAGAAACAGTCGGACAGTTCGCAGCATCGGTTCGTGCAATCAAGAAGCCGGAGCCATACAAGGGCAAGGGCATCCGCTACGAAGGTGAAGTTGTGCGACAGAAGCAGGGTAAGAAGGTAGCCGGATAACAATTGATTATGGCACTCACTAAACGAGAACAACGAAATCGACGACACAACCGCGTGCGCGCAAGAGTTTCGGGTACCGAATCACGCCCGCGACTCTCAATCTACAAGTCGAACACTCGACTCACTGCGCAGATTATCGACGACTCCAAGGGCGTTACACTCGCAGCGGTATCGTCGTCAAACGAAAAGGGTAAGACTCCGAAGGAGCGAGCAGAACAGGCGGCAACAACACTTGCAAAGGTAGCTGTCGCAAAAGGCATCAAGGCGGTAGTCTTCGATCGCGGCGGCTTCCAGTACGTCGGAACTATTAAAGCGTTTGCTGACGCAGCACGCGGTGCAGGATTAGAATTTTAAACACATATGATGGCTGACGAAACACAACAGAATATGACACCGACTGCCGCATCTCCCGAAGGTGCAGCTGCGACAGCATCTGCTGAACGCCCAGGCCGCAGCCAGGGACGCGACAATCGTGATCGCCGTGGTGGTCCAGGAGCTCGTGGTCCTCGTCGCGGTGGCAACCGTCCTGAGCGCGAGCGCTCTGAATTCGCACAGAAGATGATCGGCATACGCCGCGTCGCTCGTGTTATGGCAGGCGGTCGTCGCTTCAACTTTTCTGTTGCTATCGTTATCGGCGACAAGAAGGGTCGTGTTGGTGTTGGTGTTGGAAAAGCTGCAGACACGCAGCTCGCAATCGAAAAGGCTACACGTCACGCAAAGCGGCACATGATCACACTCAACCTCACCAAGAACCGCTCGATCAAGCACAACGTGGAAGCAAAGTTCTGCGCATCAGTCGTTGAAATCCGCCCATCTCCAGGACGTGGACTCGTGGCTGGTTCATCGGTACGCTCAGTGCTCGAAATGGCAGGAGTTTCCGATGTTACTGCAAAGCTGATCTCACGATCTAAGAATCCAATCAACAACGCACGTGCTGCACTTCAGGCACTTGCATCGATTGCAATGAAATAGTTCGACAATTCGATACACTCACCGTAAATACGCTCACTATAAATAATTATGTCTACTCTCAACGAACTTAAACGATCTGGAAAGCGACCATACCGACGTGTCGGACGCGGCCAGAGCTCTACGCGTGGCAAGCAGTCAGGACGCGGCGGCAAGGGGCAGACCGCACGTGCGGGACACAAGGTCCGACCGGAGATGCGCGATATCATCAAAAAGCTTCCAAAGCGCCGAGGATACGGCAAGAACCGTGGACGAACCGTTATTCCGGGACTTCGCGCACGCGCAATTACACTCACCAAAATCGATGCCCTCTTCGCTGCAGGGGATGTAACCAAGAAGATGATAATCGACATGAAGCTTGCAGGAGCTCGTGAGCCAATCACCATCGTTGCAGGCGAAACCTCAAAGAAGTTTTCATTCAAGGGCGTCCGTGTGACCGGCACCGCGCGCGCTGCGGTCGAGAAGGCGGGTGGTACCGTAGTTCTAAAATAACGTATGTTTGAATCATTCGTGCGAAAAATAAAGCTCGTCTTCGAAGACGAGGGGTTGCGTAGCCGCATCCTATTTGTACTTGGGGCACTCGTCGTGTTCCGAATGCTCGCTGCTATTCCGGTGCCGGGTATCGATGTAATTCAGCTCGAAGCATTTCTCTCAAACAACCAGTTCTTCGGACTCCTCAACATCTTCTCGGGCGGCGGCTTCTCGAACCTTTCGATCGTGATGCTCGGTGTCGGTCCGTACATTACGGCATCGATCGTGATGCAACTTATGACCATCCTTGTACCGCGTCTCAAGGAGATGTATCAGGAAGAGGGGGATGCCGGTCGTCAGCGCTTCTCGCAGTACTCACGCTATCTCTCAATTCCGCTCGCATTCTTGCAGGCGTTCGCGTTCCTTTTGCTCTTGCAGCAAAACGGCATCGTTCCGGCGCTCTCGCTTATCGCGCTCATCACAAACGTGACCGTTATCGCGGCGGGTTCAGTGCTTCTGATGTGGATCGGCGAACTCATCTCTGAATTCGGTGTGGGCAACGGAGTATCGCTCATCATCTTTGCAGGTATCGTCTCCGCAGTCCCGAGCCAGGTTGCACAAGCATTCTTCGCGTTTGACCCGTCGCAGTTGCCGGCATACTTGGGCTTCCTCGCTGCTGGCGTCGCCATTATGGCCGGAGTTGTGTACATCACTGAGGCAGAGCGGCCAATTCCGGTAACATACGCACGTCGTGTGCGCGGCATGAAAGTGCTTGGCGGCGTTTCTACCTACTTGCCACTTCGTGTTAATCAAGCAGGTGTGATTCCGATCATCTTCGCACTCTCGTTCCTCTTGTTCCCACAAATGATTGCTACATTCCTCTCGCGCGTATCGATAGAATGGCTCGCAGCGGGTGCGCAGGCAGTGGTAAACGGTCTCGCAAATCAGTGGGTATACGGCGGGCTCTACTTCTTCTTCGTCGTAATCTTCACGTACTTCTACACTGCGATCACATTCGAGCCGCATCAGATCGCAAAGAACTTGCAGAAGAACGGCGCATTCATTCCGGGTGTACGACCGGGTGGCACGACTGCTGATTACCTCGGCAACATCATCACTCGCATTACGCTCGTTGGTGCGCTCTTCTTGGGCTCGCTCGCAGTACTTCCTATCATTCTGCAGGGCATCACAGGCATCACCGCAGTTACTATCGGCGGTACGGCACTCCTCATCGCGGTCTCCGTTGTTCTCGACCTTGTAAAGAAAATCGACGCGCAAACGTCCATTAGGGAATACTAAACCCGACAAAAAACCCCGCGAAAGCGGGGTTTTTTGTTGGTTTCGTGCTAATCTCTGCGCTATATGAAGCTTGGTAATGTTGTAATTATTTCCGGTCCGTCCGGAGCAGGTGAGGATTCGATCATCGGCGGCTTAAGCGCGTTCACCACAGTGAACCGCGTCGTTACCACCTCAACCCGAGAGATGCGTCCCGGAGAGAGCGATGGCTCGCCTTACTATTTCATCTCTCGTGAGGAGTTCGCCAAAAAGATCGAGAGTAACGAGATGATTGAATGGGCCAAGCAGTACAACGGCAATTACTACGGCGTTACGAAAGCAGAACTGGAGCGCGTAAATTCGATGCAGGGCGTTGGTACTTGGAAGATTGAATACCAGGGCGTAATAACCGCACAAAAGCTGTTCCCCGAAATTCTCTCAATATTCATCATGGCGGATTCGCTCGATATACTTGCATCGCGCATTCGCTCGCGCGGCAATGTAACAGAAGAATTCATTCAGGAGCGCATGGAATACACAAAGGAGTGGCTCAAACATACCGACATTTACGATTACACCGTGATCAACCATCAGGGGAAACTCGATGAGGCCATTCGCGAAATTGCACAGATTCTTAAAAAAGAAGGGTACGAGGTCAATATATGAGCGAAAAGAATGTAGTTGTTATCGCTGGCCCATCAGGCAGCGGAAAGAACACGGTCATGCAATCGATAAAGAGCCGATATCCGCGCGTGCGGTCAGTGACTACTGCTACGACGAGGTCTCCACGACCGGGCGAGGTGGATGGTGAGGATTACTTTTTTTGGAATGTCGACCGGTTCGATGCGGAGGGAGAGCGGGTTGTGGGAAAGCGATTTGTACCGCTCTTCGGCGGTGTGCATTACGGCATCTATGTGCCCGACCTGCAGAAGAAACTGGCAGATGCTTCGGTTGTGCTCGCGTCGGTCGATTTGAGCGGTGCGCAGTGGCTCAAGGAACATCAACACGCGATCACTATTTTCCTTGTCCCCGAGTCGCTTGAGGCATACAAAACTCGAATTCGCGCGCGTTCACGTGGGATGCCTGAGCAGGAATTCAATATGCGCATGCACATTGCAGAGCAAGAGCTCCGTGCGCACGCTGCGCAATACGACTACACGGTACTCGCCGCAAACGGTGGTCTAAACGAGACGGTTGAGCGTATATTGGAAATACTGAAGAAAGAAGGCTACACTCTCTAGGAAATTCAATTATGCAACCACTTACGCTCGCGTTTTTTGGAATATCGGGATCCGGCAAGGGGACACAGGCTAAACTCCTGATCGACCGTCTCAAAGAAACTGATCCAACACGCACGACGATGCATGCGGAAATGGGTAATTACCTGCGCGAATACACAAAGGAAGAGACGATGATATCGGGACATGTGAAAGAAGTCATGCTCGCCGGCGGACTCGTACCGTCGTTCGTAGCGATCTACATGCTCTCGCGTGATTTCGATAAGAATGTAAAAGGTGACGAACATTTTATTTTTGACGGCACGTGTCGCCGACCAGAACAGTCAGTCGCAGTCGACGAGATCTCGCGTTTTTTTGGGCGCACAGACATGCATATTATTTCTCTGAACCTGACGAAGGAATCCGCAAAACAGCGACTTATCGCCCGTGGACGGGCAGACGATGCGAGCGACGACTCACTCAATCAGCGCTTCGGTTGGTATACAGAGCACGTGATTCCTTCGATGCATAAACTCCGAGACCTCGGGTGGACGCTACACGAAATCGACGGCGAACCGGATACTGATACCATTCACAAAAATATACTCTCAACGCTTAAACTTACATGATCGCCCGAACCGCAGAGGAGATAGAAATTTTACGAGAAGGGGGGCGCCGATTGGCTCGCCATGTTCGGATTATTTCTGAACGAGTTGTGCCTGGAATAACTTCCGCTGAACTCGAAAAAGTGGCTCGTGACATGGTAGAGAAAGATGGCGACACTCCAGCATTTTTGCATTACAAAGGGAAAAAGGACGAACATCCGTACCCGTCAGCGCTCTGTGTGTCGGTGAACGACGTTATCGTGCACTCACCGGCTGCTACCAATAACATGCTCATCGAAGAGGGCGATGTGGTCTGTATCGACTTTGGCATAAAACATCGTGGACTCTTTACTGATCATGCGCACACCGTAATTGCGGGCTCGCGACACGATCCCGAGGACCTGCGTCTTGTTCGAGGAACGCACGAGGCGCTTATACTTGGTATTGCGGCAGCACATATGGGCGCGATGACCGGAGACATCGGCTATGCGGTGGAACGCTTTGCAAAGAAAAACGGCTTCGGGTACCCGAAAAATCTCTCGGGTCACGGTGTTGGCACCAAAGTGCATGAAGAGCCATACGTACCAAATTTCGGAGCACCGGGTTCAGGCGATGAGCTTGTCGAAGGCTTGGTCATTGCCATCGAGCCGATGTTTACCCTCGGAAAGGGTGAATTGTTTGTTGATGACGACGGTCACTCGTACCGCACCAAAGACGGCTCACGCGCCGCGCATTCAGAACACACCGTCCTGATCACCGCCGACGGTCCAGAAATCCTCACCAAGGAATAACGTCACTTTACGTCTTTCACAACTCACAACTCACAACTCACAACACATAATTCGCATTTTCGAAACCTTATACTCATCCTCACCGACCGAGTATAATGAGTATATGGGAACAATGGAGAAGGCGAGCAGGACAAGAACAAGGAAGAATCAACTCAGCGAAATCATTCTGGAATCAGTTAAGCTCGCAGGACTCGTAAGCTTGCTCGTGGTTGCACCCAGTGTCGTTGGGGCGCTCTCAAAACTCGGGATCATACCCTCGAGGCAGCACGGACCAGTTATCAAGCGCGCGACTGATCGACTCATACAGAAGGGGTTGCTCGAATGGAAAGGATCAAAACTGAGAATCACAGAAAGAGGTGAGTACGAATTACATCGATCGCATGCGCGCACGCAGGCAATGAATATTCCAAAGCGCTGGGATAAAAAATGGAGAGTTGTGGTATTCGATATACCGGAGCGTCGGAAAGGGCTGCGGGCACGTCTGAAAGCAGCCCTTCAACATGTTGGATACGTGCGATTGCAGAACAGTGTGTGGGTGTTTCCGTATGACAATGAGGATTTTGTTGCGCTCCTCAAAGCAGATTTCAAACTGGGTGATGATGTGCGGTACATGATAGTCGAGACTATCGAGCGCGATGAGGCCCTCCGTACGCAATTCAGCCTCGCTTGATACTTATTGTAGCCGGTCGGACATAATAAGTATTATTGTGGCAATCGTGCGTTCTGCACACTGAGGGTATAATCCGCGTGTGCCAAAAACAGATATTTTGATAGTAGGCAGTGGGGCGCGTGAACACGCACTTGCGTGGAAGCTCTCACAGTCAAAGCGCGTTGGAACGATTTACGTTGCCCCAGGGAACGCCGGTACCGAAACGTTCTGCGTCAATGTAGATATTCCTGCGATAAGCATCGCCGATCTCGCGCAGTTTGCATCTACGAAGAGTGTTGGATTAACAATCGTCGGGCCCGAGGAGCCGCTTGCACTCGGTATTGTGGATCAGTTCAAGCGCTCGGGCCTTCGTATTTTCGGCCCAACAAAAGCAGCGGCAAAGATTGAATCTTCGAAAGTCTATGCAAAAAAATTAATGCATGAAGCGGGGATACCCACCGCTGCCTACCGCTCGTTTACTGATCACCAACAGGCGCGCGCCTATGCAAGCGCAGGAAAATTACCAGTCGTCGTAAAGACAAACGGTCTTACGGCTGGTACGGGTGTGTTTGTATGCGACACAGCTGAACAGGCTGCACAGGCAATCGATGCGTTGATGGTACAAAAGATTTACGGAGATGCTGGGAGCGAGGTCGTTATAGAGGAATTTATTATTGGCGAAGAAATTTCCATCCACGCTGCTACTGATGGTGTGAATGTAGCAATGTTTCCTGCCGCGCAAGCCCATACGCGCGTTGGAGAGGGTAATACCGGTAAGAATACCGGCGGAATGGGTGCAATTGCAGCGGTACCGTGGGTTACGGGAGAAATGATGATGCAAATAGAGACCAAAATTGTTCGGCCTCTCATTCGAGCGCTCGGCGAAAAAGGTGCACCGTATCAGGGAATTTTGTTTCCGGAAATCATGATAACGGCCGCCGGCCCGAAAGTGTTTGGACTCAACGCTCGATTCGGTGACCCTGAATGCCAGGCGTACATGAGAATTCTTGCGACAGATCTTATGGACCTGCTCGATGAATGTGTTGACGGTGGAATTGGCACGCATACGCCCGTGTGGGACGCCGTTGGTACCGTAAACGTGGTACTAGCCTCGGGCGGATACCCCGATGATTTCACGACGGGTTACGGTATCACCGGGATAAAAGAGGCAGAGCGTATTCCAAACATCGTCATCTTCCACGCCGGTACGAGACAAGAGGATGAGCTCCGTACGTCGGGCGGGCGTGTGCTCACGGTTTCAGCCACGGGAGTTCCCATCGATAAGGCGTTTGAACTTGTATACGCCGCGGCGGCACTGATCAAATTTGAAAACATGTATTATCGACATGATATCGGAGAGAAATCGATCATGCCGGGAATAAAAAACGTACGACACATGCCGAAATACTAGGTTTGATACAGGATATTCCTATGGGTGCTGTATTCAACTGCCTATCCCACGGGGTATACCCCATGGGATAGCCAGTTCATTTGATTCCGAAGTACAAAGACTATAAACACGGTGAGTTTTTACAAACACCTAGCTACCTATCCCACGGGGTATACTTTCACTATATGGAGCCGCGCATTTTGAGCGAACGGATCACTCCGCGCGCGAGTTCTGAGAAACTCAAATCCGCCGAGGAGGAGCTGTCTTATTTGCGAGAACAAGTGGCTAAAAAAGAGCGGGAGCTTTCGCAACAGCCCGGCGCATTTGAATCTGATCGCATAGCCAAGAGAGAGGTTGCTGCATACGCTGAAGCACCGTCGGCGAACGTGTTACACGAGACGGTTGTCATAACGGAGCACGAGACGATGCGGCACCTACTAAAGCTTGAACCGGAAGCGCATGATAAACAGCTCGATGGCTTGCTCGATATCGTATCTCAACAGGGAATCAAAAACGCGCTCTCGGTAGCCCTCCGCATGAAAAATCCCCATCTGGAAGACGATTTTCATCGCGTGCTGGTGCGCTACATTGCCGAAGGTTTGCCGGACCGCGGGTCTGCGGTAGCGGAAAAAGTGAAGCGGGCGCTCCACCTCGTGCTCTTCGAGGTGCGGCCACAGGCTCATGGCGAAAGCGCAAACGCAGAGGGCGCACCAAAACTCGAACAATTACTCGCGCCATCTGAGCAGCTCTATTCGGGTCTTCTATCACTCATAGGTTCTCACGAAGGGTTCTCGCTCGAGATCGCTGTTCCCCAGGGATCGGAGAGTGCAACACTGTATCTCGCCGTTCCTCGCGAAAAGAAGACCTTGGCTGAGCGATTGATATCGTCAGTGTTTCCGAACGCAACCATCTCCGAAAGTAGGGGCGACTACAATATTTTTGACTACGAAGGCACACACGCCGCGGCCTATGCCACATTTGAAAAGCATGCCGCGTTTCCCATTAAAACTCCCGACATGTTTGAGCATGACCCGATGAATATTCTACTCGCTGCATTTGCAAAAATTGCAAAGCATGGCGAAGGTGCGGCACTACAGCTTGTGGTCGGCACCGAGGGTGATCGATATAACCGCTACTACCAGAAAATTATTCGTGAACTCGAACAGGGAACGCCCATCAATGACGCGCTGCACGCACCAGAAACAGAAATTGGGGAAGTGTTCCGGGATATCGGCAAACACATTTTCTCAAGCTCCAATGAACACAAGCAGAACGATCGCCCTGCGGTTGATCAAATAGCGGTGGAAGAACTCACTCGCAAAGTACAGACTCGCATCGCTCCTGTAACCGTGCGACTCGTTGCATCAGCTCATGAATCTGCGCGGGCAGACGAGATGCTCGCGAATCTCATGTCGGCATTGAATCAGTTCGACAATCCCAAAGGCAACCGCTTCTCATTCCAGCGTGTCTCGAGTTGGGGAATCACCGGCTTCTTGCGCGACTTTACCTATCGTTCGTTTGAATCTTCGATAGCCATACCGCTCTCGCTATCGGAAATAAATGCGTTGTTCCACTTTACGGCTGAGCGAGTTACGACATCGCGCGAACTCAAGAAATCTCATGGTAAGCAGGCGCCAGCTCCAGTGGAAATAGGGGGTGAGGGAATTGTGCTCGGAGTCAATCGGTATGGGGCCGACGAAACAATGGTTCACTTCGATCCTGCAGACCGTCTGCGTCATTGTTACATCATCGGTCAAACCGGTACCGGTAAGACCGGATTCATAACAAACATGATCCTTCAGGACATTAAAAACGGCGAGGGTGTGGCGTTCATTGATCCCCATGGAAGCGATATCGAGAACATACTTTCAGCTATTCCCGAGGAGCGTAAAAAGGATGTGATCTATTTCGATCCCGCATACTCCGCAATGCCGATGGGACTCAATATGCTCGAGTACGACACGACGAAGCCGGAGATGAAGTCGTTCGTTATCGACGAGGTGTATGGAGTTTTTCGGCAACTGTATTCCGACGTACCCGAAGCGTTCGGACCGATGTTTGAACAGTACTACCGCAATGCGGTGCAGCTAGTTCTCGAAGATCCGACCACCGGCTGTACATTCCTCGAGATTCCACGCGTGTTTGCCGACAAGGCATTCCGCGATCTCAAAATTTCACGCTGCAATAATCCGATCGTTGTACAGTTTTGGCGAAAAATCGCAGAAGCCGCAGAAGGGGATTCCGGATTGGAATCGATCGCACCGTACATAACGAGTAAATTTGACGCTTTTCTCAGTCACGACATCATGCGACCGATCGTGGCGCAGGAAAAGTCGGCATTCAATTTCCGCGATATTATGGACAATAAGAAGATATTTCTTGCGAATCTCTCAAAGGGGAGGCTCGGCGATAAGAATGCGGCACTGCTTGGCCTTGTAATTGTATCGAAGTACCTGCAGGCAGCTTTTTCACGAGTGGACACAAAGGCGATACTCCCGCCGCATTATCTCTACATCGATGAATTCCAGAACTTCGTGACACCGTCGATCTCCACCATCCTCTCCGAAGCGCGAAAATACAAATTGTCACTCACGGTAGCGCATCAGTTCATGGCACAGCTCGAAGACGACATTCGAGACGCTGTTATCGGTAACGTGGGGACTAAGATCGCAATGCGGGTAGGTACGACCGATGCGGAATTTTTGGAGAAACAGTTCGCTCCGGAATTCACCGCCAAAGATATCGAAGGACTTCCAAACCGCACGGGCATCGCTGCAATGCTTGTGAGTGGCTCACCGGCACGACCGTTTACCATTCAAACGCTCGACCTGCCGCATTTCGATCACACACACATCGATATACTGAAACAGATGTCATATGATCGCTACGGTAAGCCGCGCGAAGAAGTCGAAGCCGAAATCCGTCGCAAGTTCGGGCTCGATCCCGTTGTGACACAATCATTACAGCCATCGCCATTCCGACTCAATGTGTAGTTTTATAGTCACACTACTGAGGAAAAGTGTCCGAGAAGATTCTCGTTCTTCTGTCCAAACACCCCAAAAAAGTTTTGCGAATAAACCATGTCGGTAACTCGCAAGTGCTGGGCGTTCATGTTATATTGCCGCGCATGAATAACACACACCCGAAGAAAGAACGGACTTTTGTCATGATCAAGCCCGATGGCGTGCAGCGGGCACTCGTTGGCGAAGTTATCAAGCGATACGAGCGCACTGGCCTTAAGCTCGTCGGTCTCAAGATCTGTCTCGCAGATGAGAAGAAATTGTGGGAACACTATGGCAAAGACGATGCATGGTTTCTTAAGAAGGGAACCAAGATCATGGAAGACAAAAAAGCGAACGGTCTTCCTGTCACGAAAGAGGCTCTTGAATACGGAAAAGACATCATTGGTCAGCTCGTTAAGTTTATGACGAGCGGCCCTGTCATTCAGATGGTTTGGGAAGGAAATCAGGCAGCGGCAGTCGTGGTTAAGCTTACTGGTACTACTGAGCCGGCTACATCAGATGTGGGCACAATTCGCGGCGACCTCACAATCGACTCGTACGAAATAGCTGCGGTCGATGACCGTGCAGTCCGCAACTTGATTCACTGCTCAGAATCTGCCGCAGAGGCGCAGCGTGAACTGGGAATCTGGTTTACCGATTCAGACATGATTAATTATCGCCAGCTCGCAGAAGAGACGCTTTACGACATCAATCTCGACGGAATCTTGGAATAAACAGCGATACGTGCGTGAAAACAGCGCGCCGGTGGCGCGCTGTTTTTTGCAGCGGTACAATAGCAGCATGGAATATTTGCATCAGTCTACCTATGGCCACGCAGGCGGGTTCCACACCGCAAAGCCCATCATGGCGATGGATCGCGACAAAGGGCACATTTATGATATTAAGAACGGTATTGTGGACACCTCGAAGGCGATCTTCAAATTGAATGGTGACAAAGTATATGCGACCGACCACCACCCCAACGGCGCATCACCACACGCCATGTTCCATGTGAAGGGCGATACGCTCCAGACGACTGTGAATCATCCGTACCACAGCTCGATTTACGAGTTGAAGAAGCACCTCTAGCACCTCCTCATTGCAAAAAAGTGCAATTTGATATACTCGGATAAGCGGCAGGTACTAAAACCTGCTTAGTAAAGATTAGGGCGGCCTTCTATACTCGGTCTTCCACTGAGAGTCGTGGTCCAATGATAGCGAATTTCAAACGAAACCGGTGCGGGCTCCCACCTGTGCTTCAGAGCCGGGCTTTACTGTATCTGTCGCTTAAAAATACTCCGCCCCGTGCGGAGTATTTTTATATAGGGGAGATATTATTTCGGGTTACAATGCGCACACATGTTCAACGTCTACTTTCGCCTCACCGCTGTATTATTTGCAGTCCTCGCGGTTAGTTTCTTTTATTTTGATCTCGTGACCTCGTATTCCGCCATCTATTGGTGGTGGGATTCTTACGAACATATTCTTGGAGGCGTTGTCGTTGGTTTTTTTGCGCTGTGGCTAGGGACACTGCAGTGGAAGCGCAGAATATCACTCCTGCATACTGTTGCGTTTGTGCTTGTCATCGGGCTGTTATGGGAGGCCATAGAGATTGTGTATCCGATGGGCGGTTCGATTTGGTTTAGTTATCAGGTTGATACAATCAAGGACTTGATTCTAGACATGTTTGGCGGTGGCATTGCGTGGTACGCGAGCAAAGGAATGCGTGTATGAAATCAACAATTACATTTCACGGGGGAGCAGGGTCTGTAACCGGAGCCAACTTTCTCCTTGATACCCATCCGACGGAATCCTCTGGCTCACCCGAGGCGAG
>JBKJSQ010000123.1:0-4161 GCA_046594495.1 Minisyncoccia bacterium
CCTTGGCAAACGCTTTCATGGTGGGCATTTGTACACCTTTATGGCGAATTATCAACGTTCAATCAGCTGCGCTGCAACACGTATATTCAGAGGCTCGGACCCTAACTTGCACATGAGGTGCTCACTATGTATACTCCTCGCACGTCCCTTAGGGGATTTTTAATTGCTACATGGCAACAATCAACCAGCTCACGCGATCCGGTCGCACAAAGAAGACTCGTCCTTCAAAGACGGTTGCTCTTTCGCGCGGATTCAACACGCTCAAGAACCGCCCGTCCTTCTATCCGGCACCGTTCAAGCGCGGCGTATGCACACGTGTAACGACTAAAACTCCTCGTAAGCCAAACTCAGCAATTCGTAAGATTGCCCGTGTTCGCCTTTCAAACGGCATGGAAATCACGGCATACATCCCGGGAGAGGGACACAATTTGCAGGAGCACTCAGTGGTCTTGGTGCGCGGTGGCCGTGTGAAGGACATCGGTATCCGCTACACGATAGTACGAGGTAAGCTCGATGCAACTGGCGTAGACAAGCGCCGCCGAGGACGATCACGATACGGAGCTAAGAAGCCAAAGGCAGCCAAATAGCATTTCACTACAAACTACTTTCTACTAACTACTTACTATTGTTATGCGCCGACCAGTAAAAAATCGAAAACAGCCGGCTCCGGACGAAGTCTACGGGTCTCTTAAGGTTGCAAAGCTCATCAACTACGTGATGGAGCGAGGCAAGAAGGACACTGCCCGCAAGATCGTCTACAAGGTTATGGACGAGCTTAAGAAGGAAGGCGACCCTGTCGTAATCCTCGACGAAGCGCTCGACAACGCAGCGCCAAACGTTGAAGTGCGCTCACGTCGTGTTGGTGGAGCAAACTATCAGGTTCCTCGCGAAGTTCGTCCAGAACGCCGCCTCTCGCTCGGCCTCCGATGGATCGTCGAAGCAGCCGAAGGAACCAAGGGCAAGCCGATGCACGAATCACTCCTCAAAGAAATTCAGGCAGCACACAAAGGTGAGGGTGTAGCAGTCACTAAGAAAGAAACTACACACCGCATGGCAGAGGCCAACAAGGCGTTCGCCCACTTCGCGTGGTAGGTATTCAAACTATTTGAGCGCACTCCATCGTTGCGTTCACAAAAAAGCCCCTCACCGTACAGTTGTACGACTCGGGGCTTTTTTGTTTCGCGCCTCGGATTGCATCTTAAATATTTAGAATACGAAGCCGCCGGCGAGGGCGGTTTTGGTTGGGGGATAGGTGGTAAAATTTCACCTATTATAGCGGCAGAGCCATGAAAAAATTTCAGCGCGTACGAACATATGTTCCGTTTCTTCTACTGCTCGTCGCGTTCGCTTTTGTTGCTCAAGGAGTTGTCTCGAATCGTGCGACTTCACCTGTAGCGGGTGCAATTGATGAGCGTTCGTCGTCTGCACTCATAGTCTCGATGCCTCCGGCGCCGACGTCGAGCGAGCGCACGCTCGCCGGTATGAGCAAGATTACTGAAGCAGAATCTTCAGAATCGTCGGTACCGGTTTCAAAAGAAATCGAATTAGATGAAAAGTTTTTGTGTAGCGGCAGTCTTGCGATCGATTTCCGTTGCTACGAAAACTACTACAAGCACATCATCCTATCGAAGGGTGTCGAGAAAGGTGTATCTGCCTCATTTCAGGATCTGAAAGCTCGCGCCGCGAATAATTCATATGCGCTCGGCCAGTGCCATCCGCTGACACACTCGTTAGGCCGATTCGCAGCGGAATCCTCTACGGATGTTGCTTCGGCATATATGCATGGCGACAGCTACTGTTGGTCGGGCTATTACCACGGCGTGCTCGAAACATTTGTATATCGGATTGGTGCGCAAGATCTAAACCAAAAGATTAATGGAATTTGTGAGTCGCTGAACAATGATAAACGGTATAGTTTCAATTATTTCAATTGCGTCCATGGCCTCGGACACGGATTGATGGCAATCACCGATGACGACATTCCGGCTTCGCTCACGTATTGCGATGCACTGAAAGGCGACTGGGAACAGCAATCATGCGCGGGCGGCGTGTATATGGAAAACGTGATTGCTGACGGACTGAATCATGCCACAAACTGGCTCGACCCGAATCGCCCGCACTTTCCGTGTGATGTAAGTTCGGAGCAATACAAAAACACCTGCTATTTAATGCAGACGTCGTATATGTTGAAGATCAACGGCGGTGATTTTACAAAAACGTTTGCGTTGTGTCGCGACGCGGGGCCGTTTCAAAATACGTGCCATCAAAGCCTCGGACGCGATGCGTCAGGTCGCCACTCAAGCAATGTACAACGCACACACGATATCTGTTTATTAGGAGCGAATGAAACCGAAGTCACTCATTGCGTGATTGGTGCGGTCAAAGACTTCATATCCTATTTCCACTCCGATGAGCAGGGCAAGCTGCTCTGCGAAACATTTGATGAGCCGGTACGACAAACGTGCCTCGATACTGCGCGAGCGTATTACGTGGGGTACTAGCCTTCACAAGTTTTACTGTTACGAACGCGTATACACATTGGGGGCTTACAGGGAGTGTCGTAGTACGAATTCGCAAGGTTGAACATTGCGGAGGATACAAATAAAAACGGCGCCACGGGCGCCGTTTACCGCACAATTCAGGCGGTTTTCAAATGAGAAAGATCTTCGTCTTCAATCGCCCACGCAATCACACCAAGCGCATCCTCCGGCGTAAATACGTCGTACTTTCCTTGAGCCATTTGTTCGCAGGATTGCCACAATACTTTGCGGACACTGTTGGCCGCATCCACGCCGACTGACTCTCGTGCGCAATAGGTGAGGCTCGTCATACTGAAGGGATCTTGCCCCGGCAGCTTCGCTTTTTCCTGCGCTGCGATGATCCAATCGTGCATCTTGGCGAGTATTTCGTCGGATGTCATGTGAAGCTCCTTCGTGTCCGGTCCCGACCATAGCACGGTGTGGAGTTGCGAGCTACGATAGCGAGGTGAAAGACATACAGATCGGTGGCGGGTGGAAAGAGAAACTCGAAAACGAGTTTACGGAGTCCTATTTCACCGATCTTACAGAATTTGTTCGCGGAGAGTATCTATCTAAGACGGTCTACCCGAATCCGAAGCAGATTTTCCGCGCGTTCGACGAAACGCCGTTCGAATCGGTGAAAGTAGTGATACTCGGGCAGGACCCATATCACGGTGAGGGGCAGGCGAATGGCCTGTGTTTTGCGGTAAATTCCGGTGTGCGCACGCCACCATCACTCCTGAATATTTTTAAAGAGCTCGAGAGTGATCTTGGTTCGACCCATTCGACCAGCTCAGGGCAAGCGGGCTCACCACAGGCAGGTCGTCAGGTAAATCGCGACAGTGATCTCGTGCGCTGGGCACGGCAGGGCGTACTTCTTTTGAACGCCACCCTCACGGTGCGTTCTGCGAGCGCGGGCTCGCACCAAGGCAAAGGCTGGGAGCAGTTCACCGATGCCGCAATACAAAAACTCAACGACGAGCGCGAAGGCATTGTATTCATACTTTGGGGAAATTACGCCAAGCAAAAGGGGGCACATATCGATCGCACAAAACATTTCGTAATCGAAAGCGCGCACCCCTCGCCGTTGTCGGCACACAACGGCTTCTTCGGGTCCAAACCCTTCTCCAGAGCGAACGAGTATTTACATACAATCGGCAAAAAAGTTATTGACTGGCAGGGCTAGCGCAACGTGAACTGAGGAGTATCGTTAGTGGCGGTAGCAGGGAATGCATCCCTCGCCGTATGGAGAAGTGCCATGAGAGCTGGAGGAGACGACTCATCGTTTTTCGGCAATTCGGTACTCGCTGTTTTTGCAATCGTGCTTGCGTGCTATCTGGGCTGGGCGGTAGATCATTCCAGTAAGTCGGGCAATATTTCATACTCGTACGTTGCAGCAGTTAAGTAACTGCAATTTGATAGTAGAGGGCCTTCTCGCGAAGGCTCTTGCTTTTGCTGGTGTAATTTTAGGAGATATGTAATGTTTATGGCGGCGGTCAGACAGATCGTCTTTCCATAGGGAGAGAAACAGTGCAAAACAATGCAGGAGGCATTCCCACGTGGGGATGGATTGTCGGCGCAGTGGTCGTGGTCGGGGTTATCTGGTACGCCATGACCCCCAAGAAGAAGACCGCGTATCTCG
>JBKJSQ010000137.1:0-23450 GCA_046594495.1 Minisyncoccia bacterium
CGGTGCGGGCCGGTTCACATAAACCGGAACGTACACGATGCGGGCGGGCGCAGCATGACGATGCTGACGGCGAGCCTGCGGCGGTGCGTAGTACACCGGAACCCGGTGGACGGCGCGACGCTGCTGCTGAGCCTGTCGCTGACCGTTGAGCCACGAGTGTTTCTTGTAGAGCACCGATGTCTCGTTCGGCAGATGACGCATATTGCCGCCGCCGGTGTTGACCGATTGCGCGAATGCAGACGTTGCTGCGATGAGCGAGAGGCCGAGGCCGATAAGAGAAGATGTGAAAGAGCGCATTGTGATTCTCCTTGATCCACAGTGAGGAAGTTGAATGTTCTAACTTCTTAGGGGTCATTATACCCCTATTATTTCACTTGTCAAGTACCCCAAAAAGAAAGAGGGGGACGATTATCGTCCCCCTCTGTAGTGAATCATCACCTCAGTACACACCCCCAGCGCCCTAGATCGTCTTGCCCGCGGTTACCTTTACGGCCGTGCGCGGTGCATGGCGTGCTAGTAACAACAGTTGGTTCTCCGGCCTTTGATACGGTCGGACCATACCGCTGAGGTACGCCCGGATTTTGTCCTCTCAAAACGTTTTGCGCCCGAGGGTCTTGATACCCCATGAGCGGTTCGCCCGAGACAAATCGGAACACGAGCACAACGACTACGAAGACACCGAGGATTACGAGCAGTAATTTTACTGCCGCCCCGATGAATGCGTTTACCGAATCACTGAATCCGGAAGACGTTTTCGCTCCGGCTGGCGGTGGCGACATGTGTATCCTTCCTGGTTAGAGCGGGTTGAGCTTGCAACCCCATTGACCATCTTTGTTGCGCGCCCGTACACCGTTGCGAACCGCACCGGTTTCCGGATTCGAACTCGAGCATGGAGTCGAAGTGATATCCATGAACCCCGTTTGGTTCGGTTGGATCTCGCCGTAGCGAGGCTTCCAACCCTTCTTGGCAGTGAGCGGATCTTGGTCGCCCATCACATCCTTGTGAGGCTGTGAAGGGCGAGCAACTGGCTCACGTTCGGTCGAAGCTGGCGGAAGCGATGCTTCGCGAATCGGCGTCGGCGCCTTGGGCTCCGTCGCAGGTTCGCTCTTCTTCGATTCCAGGATGAGCTTCTTGAGCTCATCCATTTTTTCGTCGGACGCCTTTCGGGCGGCCTTCATTTCAGCTTCGAGTTTCTCGATTCGTACAGCTTCTGCGCTCGGCTTATCGAGCACGATAACGCGATCCGGCGGTGCAACTACCGGCGGCGCTTTCGCCACGTCCGGAGACGGTGTCGGTGTGACCGCAGGCGGCGGCGTGATGACGGGCGGCGCCGGCTTGATAACCGGGGCGCTGCCGTCGACCGTCGTCGCTTCGATGTCTGCCGGGCGCGTTTGCGCGAGCACAGATGTCGAAACAGCAAGCAGGGCGAGAACGCTCAGCACGAGAGACTTAGTCATGTAGACCTCCTGTTGTATGTCTGGTTGTGTGGTATGTGAAGGAGCGTAACTTGTGAAAGTTATCCGGATGCAAGCGCTTGCTTGTGGCCGGAATGCTTTTCAAAAGAAGGTTGGTGCGGCGCAGTGTATACTGCGCCGCATCCAAAGATCAAGATGACTCTCCTACCCGCTCATGGGTGAGGTGGAGCTACAGGTGCGGCTGGTGCACTTGCCTGGTAGTGGCGGATGGTCGGCATGATGTCATGCCGAATCGCCAAGAAGATCATCATGCCGTAACTTGCTTGTAGCATGAGGAACCAGTTTGCATATCCACGATCGGGCCTCGACGCAAAGAGGTACAAGACGGCGATCACTGCGGCAATCACCGGAGCAAACGACGTGATGAGGTCGAAGATCGAGAGTGCCGGCGTCGATGCCGCGGGACGATTGCTTGTGAACCAGTTTTGCACACGCTCGTGAATGATGCTGAGCAGCATCATCCAGAAGATGGGTGCAACAGTTGACGCAATCGCAGCATGCTCGCCGCCTCCCATCTTCGGGCGAAAGATTCCTGACGATGACATCGCCATGAATACAATCACCGCGTAGATGAGCGCAACAACACCAGAAATGAAGATAGCAGGACTCCTGTCAGTGCTTTCCATGGTCTCTCCTTGGGTTCAAGTGAAGATTCATTACCTTTCAATATAGTATCACACATTATACAAAAAGTCAAGGCGGTACCCAGGAGGGTCCGCCTTGATAGAAACAGCCTAACGTGGCCGCGAAACGGCGGGAGTATTCCCTGCCGTAAGAACATTCCGCTCCTTCTTATGCCGTGCCGACCATCCCATGAGCACGATGTGCAACAGGTCGATCAGTACCGCAACACTCCAGATCTTGAGCGCACCGGTGCAGTAAATCGAGGTTGCCCCCGGATAACTACCCGTCACCCACGCGATGAGCGTGAGCGTAATCACCACCGCGAACGGGAGCGAAAACAGCACGTCAAGGAAGTACTGCCCAATCAGACCCTTCATCGGATCAAATACGAGCGGCAACAGTTGCGAGGCAATGTAGAGGAGCGTTATGAAGCCGAGCATGATTCCATCCGAGAATAAAATCGTGCTTCCCATCTTGTACCCCTTGAATGTGTACACACCAAAGGTTACATCGACGCCCCACAGTTGCGTGTACGCGTAGATGGCCATCAACACATTCGCGCTAATGGCAATGAGTACCGTAAGGGCGCGCAAGGGCTCCGACACAAACGAGTGACCGGAAAACCCAAATGCGACCTTTGCCAACTTTACGGCAACGAGCCGCACAATAAGCGCAATCGCAAACACCCACACGACGATGAGCAGTACGCTAAACACGTAGTTGCCACCGAGGATGTTGAGGTAGTAGAGCCCGGTGGCGTCGAGCAGCCACGAGACGATTCTCCCATTAACCCACAGCGCGAGGTCGCGCAGCGGCCCAATAAAGAGAATCAAGCTCACCGCGATCGCGACACCGAAGAAAAATAGAATTTTTCCCGCAATCCATCCGAAAAGCTGTCCCATGTGTAGCCTCCATTGAATACCTGTTTAACTGAATCGTTCGATCCAGCGCTTTCGAGATGATAGCATAAATATTGACTTTGTCAATGTTTGTGGTCTCGTTTTTATGCCTTTATAGAGCCCTTCTACGGCCTAATTTGGTTACAAAAAAGACGGAATGCGTGAGCGCATTCCGTCTTGAGTTGTGCTGTTGTCAGGTACGAATATTCTCTTCACGTTGATACGGTGAATTGAGAATCACGCTTGCGATTGCGATGCCAAACACGAAGTCAAACCATGCGATCGCGTGGAACCAGTTGAGCGCTTCCCAACCGGAGGCCGGCATTGCACCTTGCATAATCAGTAAGACAATCGTTATGCCGAATGCCGTCAACACCGGAATGAAGCTGAAAATGTGGTCTCGCCACACCTGCGCATTCGACAGATGATTTCGTGAGAGCAGCGCGACCATTTGAATCACGATATAGCCATATCCGGTCCACTTGTGGATGTACCGGACCATATCGGGGAAAAACGGCGTCGCAATGATGAGCGCGGTGAACAATATCGACGCAAATAACCCGAGCCGAACGAATCCGCCCGACCATGTTTGATCTGGGCCTAAAAGTACCCAGTACTTTCGGACTTCGTGTTCATCGGTCGTCGTTGAGCCGTGTGGCATCGCTGTCTCCTTCTCGAGTTGAACAATCGAAAACTGGCGAATATAATATAGCGAAATCCTGTTTTGTCAAGTGACTCTCCCGTGCTATTCCGTTATTTTGAGTCCCCTTGTGCGAGTTCTGCTCTCATTTTTTCGATAGCATCAAGCGCGGTTAGTCCCTTCTCTTGAATGTCTGTGATACGAGCGGATCCTTCTACCGTCTCACGCATAAATCCAAAAAGTACCGTGCCCTGCAGCTCTTTTGGCAATTCCTCGAAATGATCTATCACATATCGTTCGAGCGCGGCTTCGCCGCCACTCTCGAGCACACCTTCCATCTGCATCAAAAGCTCTTCGTTGGTCATATCACTTGATGTTTTTCTTTATATCGTCAGACGATTTAATTTGGCCAAAGAGGAGCTGCAAAAGCAATGCGAACATACCAGATGCTTTATGATTTTTTTGCTTCTCATACACCGCCTTTGCGTACGTGTCTTTTAGCGCATCGAGCTTTGCAGGATTCGCGCCGGCAGTCCAATCCGAAATATTATGCTTTGCCCCCTCGGCTAATTTGTATGCGTCAAAGCCCGACTGAATAGTAGACTCCGCATTCTCATGTTTTGCCGCGCGGTATTCTTCGATGGTACCTACACTCTCGACCGGCGCAGTATCGATAACGCCTTCAAATGCAAGCTTTTGTATGCGCATTCGTAGTTCGGGAGTAAACGTGGAACGAAGAACACTGCCAATAGCCTTCATGTGCATGTCTGACTCTTTGAGAATATCGCTCTGGCTCTTGTAATGCATGTACAGCTCCTGCGATGAGCGCTTCGTAAGCCAATTGCCAAAATTAATCGCCTGTTGATAGCGCGGCATTTGATCGTGGATCTTCTGATTGAGCAGCTTTTCAATTTCTGACTGAGAGCCTACTCGA
Source organism: Minisyncoccia bacterium (assembly GCA_046594495.1). Classification (GTDB taxonomy): domain Bacteria; phylum Patescibacteriota; class Minisyncoccia; order Phycocordibacterales; family UBA2100; genus UBA10103. The sequence continues at coordinate 4,573 of JBKJSQ010000137.1, forward strand.
GTAGCCTCCATATACTGATCCTCAGATAAATTCAGCGTTCGAAGCTTTGTATCAATATCGTCCTCAAGTTTTTTTCGTCGCGGTGAATTATCAAGATCGTGTTCATCCTTCAGCGCCTTTTTTAGTTTATTGAACGCTTTCGGATCGGAGATCATCAATCGCTTTAGTTCGCCATCTATAAGCGTCTCGGCCCGTTCTATCCCGATTTTCCCTACGATTTCGGCTATGCGCGGGTCGCTATCGGCGATATTTTTGTACATTTCTGGAGTCAGGAACTCCTTCACCTGCTCCGATTCGCGAATTTTTACATTGTATTCCTTTCGCATTTTGTCCAGCCATTTGTCCTGCGCTTCGCTCAGCTGTGTATTATCGGTAATCGCATTGATAACGTCTTGTGCCTGCGGCACATTGTTCGCAGCTGAACCGAGGAAATCGTTTATGAACGATTTTTTTTCTGCAGGATCACTAAAAATATCCGCAATGGTGCGGTCCTCGCGATCTTCACTCTCCGCTCCGGTAATAGGATTGAGGGTGTTTTTCTTTTTTTCGTACGCTCTATGGTTTTCGCGATGTGCGCGGAAGCGATCTAATCCCATAGGTTGTATTGTGCCAGAACTGCGCCCGGTCGCTCGCCCCCCACTGGGGACAGTGCGTACTTTGAAATCGGGGAGAACCGGAGCTGATGGTGAGAAGGCCGGTGGAGCCGATGGAGAGGTCGATGCAAGCGCAGGGCCGGCCGACGGTGCGTTTGGTGTGGCAGGAGCATGAGGCGCAGCGGGTGCCGCAGCAGAAGTAAGATGTAATGGGTCCGTGTTCGTTTTTATAGGCCTTGTGGTTGATTCCGCAACTTCTTGTTTTACAGTTCCACCTGCTTGGGCTTGCGCTTCCGTGTTAACGCCAGTGTTCTCCGACGATGGAGTTCGCACTTCTGATTCACGGTGTCTTACATCATCCAAGGAATTGCTCGCTGACTCTAGTTCTGTAGTCTGAGACGCGTCTTTTAACGACGGGGTTTTTGATTTGCGTTCTGCTGTTTCCCTCCGCTTAATCACCTTCGATAGCTGAACGATATCTTTTGATGACGCAGCTGCTGCGATCTGCAATGAAATGGATTCACGAGCATCTTCATCGAGTGTGAGTTCATCCAGTCGTTTTCGAAGATTGCCTTGCGCATATTCTAGATTTTCTCCTTGAATTGAGTCATTCGACACTGGTGCAGCGAGTTGAATTGGACTCGTTTCAGACAGCATCGACTTTTCAGTTCGACGGGACTGCACGGCGTCAAATTCGCTCAGAAGCTCACTTATCTGCTTCACGTGGCCCTGAGTTTTCACCGCGTTGATTCCCTGCGAAAATACACCGCGATTCGAATCTTCCATCGCAAGCTTTTGTAAGCGCGCACGTAAGTTGTGTTGAGCTGTGTCTATGGCCTTTTCAGAAAGCGGTTGGTTGAGTCTACGTTCGCGAGCGCTCAATCGCCGTTCCTGCGCTGTCGTTTCCACGGTATCAACAATATCGTGCGGGCGGGCTTCATCGAAACGACTGTTATGTGTATCCCAATACAATGTTTGACCTTTTCGCTCTCCAGTTGAAAATGTGATCTTGTCACCGTGCGCATAATAGCTTGGGCGATTCGAATTCCTGCGACTTAAGTAAATACCGCCGTCCGGCGCAAACCATGCCGTACGCCCAAACGCATTGTCCGCATCCCCTTCGGGATTTTCACGCATAAGTCGCTCCCATACTGCTTCCGCTCTCGTTTCCGGCTCAGTAATAAGTCCGGCGTCAGTTTGTTTGTCACCGTGGTTCGTATGTGGCTCATAGGATTCCGTGAGCGAATGTTGATTATTTTCGGTACTGGGCGTCATTTCTAACGAAGATGTTTTGTCAGGCGCAGTGCTTTTCTCCCCACGTGCTTCTATCTCGCGTTGTGCTTGTTCTGTAGGTTGCGGCGCTGAAGCAGCGAGCATGTTCAGGATCTCCTGCTGCGATCCAAGGTCACCTAAACTGTTTATGGTGCGTTTTTTACCGCGCTCATGCTTGCGTTTTTTGCCTCCGTCAATATTCTCGGCCATGCCAAAAATGATACCACGCACTGCTCTCCGTAACTGACGCAAATCCGCGATAATAAGAACCACATGTCATATATGAAAAGCCGCAGTGCTGCGGCGTCTCAGATTTCGCATTCGCAAGGTTCAACCGTGCGAATACGATGCTTAGTAGCTCAGGTACGTGAGTCCTGTCATCTCGTCGTATCGCATAACAGGCGCGTACGCCCCAGCGGAAGCATATTGAACCGTTTCAGGATAGTAGGTGCTGTAGTTGTAGCCGCTGTAATCGGACACGTAGGTTGGAGTGTCGTTGTAGAAGTGCGGATTGTAGTAATTGGAATAATCAATGTGCGTGACGCTGGTACCGCGTGCACGATTCGTGGCTGTTGAATGTCCTGTCGGCACGGAGTAACCTGTTGGACCTGAATAGCCGGTCGGTTGTGAATACCCTGTCACATAACTCTCTCCTGTTGAATACGATGTGCCGGTCTGGTACGACACTCCAGTCGGATAACTGAAACTCGTCGGGTACGAAGTACCAGTTGGGTATGAACTGCCAGTCGGATATGAATATCCAGTTGGATACGACGAGCCTGTTGGGTACGATGCACCGGTGAATGCTGAGACACTTGTTGGATATGGGCATCCGGTAAGTGAGAGCGCATCAAAGTAAATCGGCTGCGGGCTCGGCATTGCATATGATAGCGCCGCAGTAATTTGGGGAAATGCGAGAAGAAATCCTACTGCCACAATAGTAATTGTTGATTTCACCCCATTAGATACGGACTTATTAAGTGCAGTATCGAAATTTTTCATATGTAAGAACGACATACATTTTTTATTATTCTAATGTTATCTAACGGGGTAAATATTTAGATTGTTCCGATAAAATCGGCTTCAAGAATAAATCGTGCATCTTTCGACGTGAGTGTGTCGCAGGTAACGAGCGTGAGCTTGGTACCGATACGCGCGGAAAGGTCGATTGTTGCATCGCTCGCATTTGCTTTGCGCACAGAGAGGACGCTGTAGAGATATTTCTTTCCGTCGTCGCCGACAATCGTGATTGTGTCGCCTTGCGTGAGCTCGGGTACTCGGTTGAATGCCTTGTACATTTGATTCTTCACGACAGGCAAGTTGGAAGAGTGCGCAAAAATGATCACGTTGCCTTTCATGCCAAGCTTTGCGGAATCGACGTAGCGTGCAGGACCTTTCTGCAACAGCGTATCGAGCGCAGCAAGATCGCGCGTGGTCGGATTTTGCACCGGCAAGTCCATACCGATAGCAGGGATAATTATTTTAATTGGTTTTGCAGTTTGTGCGTTCGTAGCAGGTACGGTTTGTGTGACCGGTGCAGCTGGCACTGGCTCTCGTCCGAGCTCCGGCAAATTTGAGACAGGGAGTGCGCCTGCCTGCGCAGGCAGGTTCTCGATCGTTTCGTTGTACGCAAGGTGTTCTCCCTGCGTGCCGTCAATGTAATCGGGTACGAGACCAAGCGAATCAGCAACGGAAAGCGTGAGTACAAACAAAATAACGGTTGCCGCGAGATACACGGCAAACGGTGGCCTGCCTACGCTGGCAGGCTTTCGAGTGCTGTTGTCTGAATGAAAACCCTTATTCATAGCGATATTCGTATAGACATTATGGCCTATAACACCACATTTGTCAAGCCCATGTCAATAGCCACCCTTCGCGGGCGGCTACTGATTTTTACTTCCTTGAATTGACGCTATGCGCGGACAAGTCCTGCGTCGGCAAGCATCTGTCTCGCTCCCCCACGCGTGTAGAGCAGGAGGTATGCGCCCGAGAGCGATGCCGCCACGATCATGCCGAAGAGAATTATGTTCGCGAGCGGGCCCGATTCTCCTGTGTACGGAATGTGCGATACGGGAATGTTTGGCGGGTAGTACTGAATCGGAGGATAGATCGTTGGCGACTGCGGTGGGTAATAGATCGGTGGCGGAACAACTGGTGGATAGTAGGTTGGCGGCGGATAGTATGGAACCTGATTGAGCTGCACATGTGCTGTGCACACAGCTTGTTGACCCTGTGCATTCCACACCGTGAGCGTGTATGTCGTTGATTGATACGGCGTCACGCTCATTGAACCGTTCACACCCACGGAGCCGACCGATGAGAGCTGTGCACTTTGCGCATTTTGTGTCGTCCATGTGAGAACCGAACTCTGACCCTGTTGAATTGATGTTGGGTTCGCATAGATAGTGCAGTACGGCGATTGAGTTTGTACGTGTGTCACAGTGACGGGAGCCTGACACGTGATGGTCTGACCATTCGATCCGGTAACTGTCAGCGTGTACGTCGTGTTACCTGATGGATACACCTGCATCGAACCGGCGGTTCCGACCGAGCCGACGTTTGGATTAATGAATCCAGAAACCGCGTTCGTAGACGACCAATTGAGCGTGACTGATTGACCCTGCTGAATCTGATTCTGCGATGCGTTCAGCGTGCAACTTGGCGCTACCTGCTGCTGTACAACAATCGGTGCTTGGCAGGTCATCGTTGTTCCATTTGATGACTGCACGGTAAGCGTGTAAGTGCGATTGAAAGTGAGATTAGAAACGACCGTTGAACCGTTTACTCCCACGGTTCCGACGCCGTTATCGATCGATGCATACACCGCATTGTTCGACGACCACGTGAGTGTAGCTGAGCCGCCGTATTGCACGTTGTTTGGAGTTGCGATAAGTGTGCACGATGGCGGATTCATTACCTGCGTCACGGTGATTGGCGCCTGACACGTAATCTGCTGACCGTTCTGTCCTATTACTGTGAGCGTGTACGTACGGTTCGATGCGATGTTTGAAACAGAGTACGAGCCATTCACACCCACACTGCCGATGCCATTATCAATCGACGCGGAGACACCATTGTTTGATGTCCATGAGATCATCGAAGAACCTCCTGACTGAATACTGTTTGGATGTGCGATGAGTGTGCAGCTTGGAGCCTGTGGAGTTTCGATCACCTGTTTGTTTTTAAACACAACTGTTGCACATGGAGATCCCGATGATACATGCACTACCCCACCTGGCGGCGTCGTTGAAAGCAAGGTCCAGCCGAATACCTGCGTCTCGGTGACAGTGTGCAATCCAGGCGTTACGTTGTTGAACCGAGCATCACCGTTTGAATTACTGAACACCGTTTGCGCATTGCCATCCAATTTGAATGAGAATTGTGCGACAGGCGTAATTGGCGCACCGAGCGTGTTGTACGTTTCTTTCAGAACATCGATGCATCCGAGTACTGGTGGCGGTACGCAATGTGGGTACGTGCCTGTGTAACCGGTCGGACAGGTCTTTGGGACGCAGTTTGGATAGGTACCGGTATGCGTATCAGGACAGGTTTTCGGAATGCAATTAGGATATGTGCCAGTGTGCGTGTCAGGACATGTTTTTGGAACACAATTTGGATAGGTTCCTGTATGCGTATCGGGACAGACCTTAGGAACACAATTTGGATAGGTGCCGGTATGAGTGTCCGGACAAGTCTTTGGGACACAGTTCGGATATGTTCCCGTATGAGTAGAAGGGCACGTGAGTGGCACGCAGTTTGGATAGGTGCCGGTATGATTTGCCGGGCATTGTATTGCAATGCAGTTCGGATAGGTCCCGGTGTGGTTTGCGGGGCACGTAGGAATGTAACAGTTGGGGTAGGTGCCCGAATATCCCACCGGACACGTAAGTGCGCATGCTTTGTCGCCTAACAGGCATCCCGTTGGAGGCGGCGTGTATCCGCCACCATCGCCCCCTCCGCCTCCTGAATCACCACCACCGCCAGAATCACCGCCACCACCAGAATCGCCACCACCTCCGCTATCACCTCCTCCACCTGAGTCACCTCCGCCACCGGAATCTCCTCCACCTCCTGAGTCACCTCCGCCACCGGAATCTCCTTCTGCATGCGCAATGAAAAGCCCTGCAATAGACCCCGAATTAGATCCGTTTGCGGAGGCTGTTGTGTTCGCACTCAGTACAAGCGAGACAGTGAGGCCAAACAATACAAGCACGACCGCTGTCGTGCCGAGGAGTTGTAAAAATTCAAAACTGAGCTTTCGTCCTGTAGAAAAAAATGACATAAAAATTCGGATCGGCTGATTATCTGATCGTTATAGTAAAGCGGAGTTCGGACGAACGCATGACCAATGCATCATGCATATATAGGAAGATACGTGGCGAAACGTGAAGAAACGGTGATATGAACGCTACCGCCTGCTTCCCTCGGATTCAAAACTACATGAGCAGGCCTTCACAAACAACTTGCATTGATGCGGAATGTATGTTGAAGTCTGCGGCACATATGAGCACTGTCCATGAGATCCGCGCACTTTCTGTAGGACGATGGTTCGACCCTATCGTCTCCGTCGGCATCATTGTGGGCGTATTCCTTGCGCTCTACACCACGGAAATCTCGCATGTCTACCTCACGCTCGTTATCGCACTGCTGACGAGTGTGTATTTGTTCTGCTCGGAGCTCACACGTGCACCGTGGTCACTCCCCTCGCGTCCCACGCAGTCGATGCCCGACGTCGTGGAGCGCACACTTACAAAATTCTTCGGGGTCCTTGTCGGCATTTCCTTCATCTTCTTTCTCGTGTGGCTCTTCCCTGCGTACGACAATTCCACCAACCTCTCCCGACTGCGCGAAGCAATTATGCCGGTACTCGCGTTTGTGATTCCGGTTTCGTTCATACTCATTTTTGTAACCGAATACATTCTCGGAGAAAAGCGCGATGGTACGTATCAGTTCGGATTACTCGTGCGCATGAAGCTGCGCGAAATTAACTGGACGATTTTCTTTGACGGAGTGCGTGAGTGGTTGTTGCGCACATTCTTTTTACTTATCAACTTCTACGGAGCCGTGTGGTACATCGCATACCTGCGCGAAAATGGTCTGCCCGATTGGAGCGGCGACTTTGTTACGTTCATCACACGGCTCGACCTCGCTATTTTCGGAATGATTGTGCTCTCAATTTTGCCGGGATACATATTTGCGTCACGTCTCATAGGAACTGAACTCAAGAAGGTGGATCGCACGTGGTTCGCATGGGCAATTAACCTCTGCTGCTACCCGCCTATAAATGCCGCGTTGTTTGGCGCGTGGGTACGCTACGTACCGGCAGCGGAAACCGGCGTGGTCTATCAGGGCATGCCCGCGTGGGCGTTCCACACACAGTGGGATGCATTTCTGCTTCTTGCAGTCGGTATGCTCGTCATTCTCTTTGCGCTCATTCACCTCTGGGGCGAAGCAATTGTGGGCATTCGCGCAGCCAACATTTCCATGCGCGGCATTATTACAACTGGACCGTTTGCGTTCACTCGCCACCCGATTTACGTATCAAAATGTTTTCAGTGGGCAGTGCTCTACTTCCCCGTCATAAACGCGGTCGGCATTGTGAATCCCATCCAATCCGCGATTCTCTTTTTGCTCGTGTGTGCAATCTATGCCGGACGCGCGCTCGGCGAGGAGCGACTGCTGGCAACCGACGAGAACTATGTAAAATATGCACTCTACATGGACGAGAAAAGCATGTTTGCGTTTGTGGGCCGGTGGTTCCCTATCATGACCTTCCGTTGGCGTAACGACTACTGGGTAAAAAACGGAATGCTGCAGCATTAAATCGTATTGAAAAAGTGGCGGCGACAGCACACGAAGTGCTGTCGCCCGAAATTGAACCTGCGATTACCGGAAGACCACGTAATACTGATGACCTGTTGCCTTGCCGCGGTACCCGAGATTCTCGTGGCCGTACTCGCGACAGATCCTAATTGTCCTCGTCGAGAAGCGCTCCGACTGATACGCCTCGCTCTTCGGCGAAAGCGTCCAGGTCTTCGTCTCGCACGCGGCCCAATCTTGGGGGCTCATGGTGAGGGTTCGACACACGCGCCCACTCTGACGCTGGGGCACATGATGGCGCACAATCGGCCGAGGTTGCTGCTGACGAACCGCCGGCCGAGAACAGTTGCATTCGCGGTCGTACCTGCCGTTAGCCATCGAGTCGCTCATCAGCAATCCCAGCACACCGATGCTGAGTGCTGAAAAAAGAATCATGCGGTTCATCATCGAGTTATCCTCCGTTTCGACCTGCCCACCAGTGGGAATAGTCGCTGACGAAGACGCTACCGTTCACGCTATGAAGTGTCAATGAATCACTCATGGGTCTTCAGTCAATGCTTGACAATCCTAATTTTGGTGTTACAATTGCGTCCTCATAGATTTTTATCAATTTTTGAGGTTTACTCACGTTTCAAATCATTCAGACAACTGAATACAACTATATGGCAGACGCAGCACCAGAAATTCGACCACGAGGACCGGCGCGCAAGCCCGGCGTTGTTGCGAATATTCTAGCAATCGTGGGTTTCATCATTTTGATCATCATCGTGATCTGGGGCGTACTCCACATCATTTCACTCTCCTCTCCATGGTTCTCCGGAATGTTTAACGGAACCAAAAAGTCCGAAATCACCGTAACAGCACCTGCGCAAGTCGTAGCAAATTCGCCGTTCGTCGTATCGTGGAAACACGCAAGCTCCAAACGAGGTACGTACGCCATTCTGTACCAGTGCGTACAGGGCCTGAAATTCCAAGTTGAAGGCAATGCAATCCCATGTGGCGCTGCATATACTCTCGGCAATGCGACAGGTACCGCATCAATGCTGCCAACGCTGACCGGCACAACGTCGGTTACATCGGGCATTTCGGTTCTCTTTATTCCGAGCGCAGTCGGCACAACAGGCCCTGATGCGACCGGTAACGCGAGCGTCCGTATTGTGTCTGGCTCACCAGTTCAAATACCGCCAGTGGTTATAGCGCCGAAGCCGACACCAACTCCAACTCCTTCGGAAAAGCCAACGCCGAGCCCAAAGCCGACCACTGGTTCGACGCCTTCGACAGGCTCAGGGCAGGCAGGTTCACCACAAGCAAAACCAGTGACAGCTGCAGACCTTGCTGTTCACATCATCGCAGTCGGTGTGATTGATCAATATACTGGCGCCTTCGTCGCGCGTGCTCCGTACTCACCATCCGAGGTGTCCGCGGTGCAGTTCGACATTCAGAACATCGGCGGCTCACCATCAGGCACCTACACCTTCGAGGCGCAGATCCCAACGTCGCAGCCATACACATTTGCGTCACAGGTGCAGCCGTCGCTGAGCGCAGGATCGCATGTGGTTAATACACTGCGATTCAATCCTGCAGTAAACGGCACGTTCTCTGTGCAAGTGCACGCACGCGACAGTCGCACATCAAATAACTTCGCGTCTATCTGGGTTACCGGAGCAGTGCAGTACCCTTCGTATCAATCGTATCCGTACGGATACTAATTCCAGTACAGAGCATCTCGAGCCGGCGCTTCAAGCGCCGGCTCTTGTTTGTTGCTGAACGTGTTCGCGTACATCTTCGATGCCGTGGAAATGTGCAACGTCATACGATATGTTCGAATCTGAATCGAAGTAGGGCTCTATTGACCATGTCGTTCCGGCAAAGGTGCGCACTCCGTTGTGGAGCATGAAAACGGGTGCCCCTCGCATGCCGCCCGCTACATTTCTCTCGTTGGCACCCCGTCCCTCGCCACGAGGAATAACAATTACGAATGAGCGATGCATCCACGTCTTCACTTCTTTGGATAGATCTTTGAAGCAGCTCTCCACAAGTTCGCGAGTGAGTCGAGCCGCAACTCCGGCAAAGCTCTTGTAGCCTTCGGTATTAGCTGTCGCATCCCAATCAATTCCCTCAATCGATACGAGCGCCCCGTCGATATGCGCGTTGGTGAGCGTTGGAACATCGAACACTACATGCTCAACGAGCGCTTCGGATGTGCCGGTCGATACCCACACGAGGTTGCGTGTACCGAAACCACGCGGGCTTGGAATGGAATCCCGTTCGACATGATGAGCAGTGAGTAACCGATTCGGACGGCCAAAAAATACGCCATTCCCGTACACAACACGCGTGATGCTATTGCCGCCCTGAAGTGGTCGCGCAGAGAACCCTACACGATGCACCGCAGTATCTCCCTGCCTCTCATACGACAATTGTATGCAATGTTTTTTGCGCACCTCTTCCATATCGTATTTTGTTCCCTTGATGAAATCAGGTGTGATGGGAAATTGAATTGTGCGCAATAGCTGTGAGTAGCTGTGATTGCCGTGGCCCATGCGAGCAGCACGACCGTGATGTGAGTTCAATGCAGCTCGTATGGTCTCCACAGCGCGCTCGATTATGCGCTCACACTCGTGCACTCCTTCGTATCCCACAACCAGTGCCGCATCGGCAATGTCTGTATGTAAAATGGAAGAAATCTGTCCATGTGCGATAGCGGGTGCAGCATATCGCTCAAAGAACGCGCGTCGCGAAATTCCACCGCGCGGCACAGAATGTTGCGACAGAGCGACTTCCGGCACGTCCGCTTCTTCTTTTTTTTCTTCTCTGTGCGCGTTTCGTAATCGACCAAGGAACTCCTTCATCGCTGCATTATAGCGCGAGCATCGAGCGTTTAGATGTCGAGCGTTGCTTCTTTGGCGTGACTTTGGATAAACGACTTTCGCGCAGGCACGTCGGTGCCCATGAGCATGTCAAACACGATGTCAGCTTCTACCGCATCTTCAATCCGTACTTGCTTCAAAATACGCTTTGCCGGGTCCATAGTGGTCTCCCACAATTCATCTGAGTTCATTTCTCCCAATCCCTTATAGCGCTGCACAGTGATTTTTGTAGCTCGCTTTTTCTTTACTTCTTCCGGAACTTCCTCGCCCTCAACTTCTTCTGGCTCGACTTCTTCTGCTTCGAGTGGGGTATCAGCGCCTGCATATTTGATGCGCTCGGCATCCGAATACGCGTAATGCACTTCTTTACCCTTTTTGATCTTGAAGAGCGGTGGCTGTGCGATGTAAAGAAATCCGCCGTCTATGACCGGTCGGAAGTGGCGATACATAAGCGTGAGCAAGAGCGTACGAATGTGCGCTCCGTCCACATCGGCGTCTGTTGCAATGATGATTTTGTGATAGCGGAGCTTCGAAAGATCGAAAATGTCTCCGATTGCCGTGCCCATCGCAACGACAAGGTTCTTGATTTGTTCTGATGCAAGCATTTTGTCTAAGCGCGCTCGCTCGATGTTGAGAATCTTCCCGCGAAGCGGTAGTACTGCCTGAATGCGTCGGTCGCGTCCCATCTTGGCCGTACCACCTGCAGAATCTCCTTCCACAATAAAAATTTCAGACTCTTCCGCGCTTTTGCTCTGGCAGTCGGCGAGCTTGCCCGGCAATGTCATGCCGTCGAGCGCACCTTTACGCAAAATTGAATCCTTTGCTGCCTTTGCGGCTTTGCGCGCCTTCATGGCGAGCGTGATTTTGCCAAGAATGGCTCGTGCTTCGTCGGGGTGCTCTTCGAGGAACTGATTGAATGCTTCGCCAAAAATTGATTCGGTTGCACCACGCGCTTCCATCGAACCAAGCTTTCCCTTCGTTTGTCCTTCAAACTGAATTTCAGCGAGCTTCACCGACACAACCGCAGTCAAACCTTCGAGCACATCGTCGCCGGTGAAGGAATCGGAATCCTTGCCGCCCCCGTTCTTCGCGTTCAGTGTGCGAGTGAGCGCTGTTTTAAATCCCGTTATATGCGTACCGCCTTCCGCGGTGTAGATGTTGTTGGCAAATGCTGAGATGCGCGAAGCAATATCATCGACATACTGGAGTGCAACTTCCACCTGCACGCCGTCTTGTTCTTTCTCGACGTAGAAAATAGTTTTGTGCACCGGTTCGAGGTGATGGTTTTGGAAGCCAACGAGCGAGCGCAAACCCCCTTCAAAGTAAAACGAGAACGATGGCGCATCAAGCCCGAGATCGCGCAAGTATACGGTCTTTTCGTGATCGACTTTGGTTGCCTGTCGCAAGTCGTACATAGCTATGCGCAAACCTTTCACCAAGTATGCTTGCTGTCGCATGTGCGACACGATGCGGTCCCAGTTGTACTCGATGGTTTGGAAAATTGTAGGGTCTGCTTGGAACACCACGATTGTGCCGTGGAATTTTGATTTGCCGATTTGTTTCACTTTTGCAACCGCCTTTCCACCGTTTTTGTATTCCTGCACGTGCTGTCCGCCATCGCGATGCACTTCGACGCGCGCGTAGGTGGAGAGTGCGTTCACTACTGAGGCACCCACACCATGCAAACCACCGGATACTTTGTATCCTTCGCCGCCGAACTTTCCGCCGGCGTGGAGTGTGGTCATGATCGTTTCGAGTGCGGAGACTTTGGTCTTCGGATGGATGTCGACAGGGATTCCGCGGCCGTTGTCGACTACGCGCACCATGTTGTCGGGCAACAAAGCAATTTCAATATCGTCGGCAAAGCCACCCATCGCTTCGTCACGTGAGTTGTCGAAAATTTCCCAAATGAGGTGATGCAAACCATCAGGACCAGTGGTCCCGATGTACATGCCCGGCCGGCGCCGAACAGCTTCCAAACCCTCGAGAACGGTAATATCGCTTGCACTATATGAACCCGCTTTTTTTACCGATTGCCCTTTCTTTTCAGCCATATTTTAGTCGTTTGAGTATATCAAAAAAGTACATCCTTGCCTACTTGCGCATCAGGTATATTGTGACGTTTAGACGGCCGAAAGAGCCCTCAGGGAAGGAGGAACCAATGCATAGACGCAATCCACGGTGGTGGCACGATGGGTACAATCGATTCGCGCTCATGTGTCTTATTCCGGCAGCGCTGCTTGTGATTGGGTACGCTCAGTCTGGTAGTCGCAGCGAGTGGACGAACTGCAAAGTTGAGGTGCGACCACTCCTTGGCACCGACGAAAGCGGCAAAAAGAAAAGTGCCAAACGACTCTTTTGTAAACGGGATAGCGTTATCATCTCACTGAAGCGTGAAAATCAACTCCCTAATACGCCGGACGCGGTGCTCACGCATGGGAGTATTCTTTCGTGCACGTATGAAGTCGTTCGCAATAAACTGGGGCTTATGCCTGAACAGGTCGACCCGGATACCATCGAATGTGTGCAGTACAACGAAACCGGCTGAGCTTTTGTCGAGAACCCAAGTATTCCTTGGGTTTTCTTCTTATATTGCATTCATACAGCGGCGCTTATAGTATTTCCCGTAGAGCAATGTCGCTCATCTCGGGGAGATGTAGATGATTGGTCGTGCACTGTTGGGAATGCTGGGTGCTTTGATGCTTGTGCCGTCTGTCGCCTCGGCACAATTCGTGCGTATCGCAGACGATCGCGGTGGAAGAATCGGCACCTACGTTGACAAGTATCAAACCCTCAGGGAATCAAAGGCGCTGGTGATCATCGACGGACTGTGTGCTTCTGCATGCACTATTGTGCTCGGCGCCGTGCCACACGACAAGATATGTATTACCGCGGGTGCTAATTTCGGATTCCATGCTGCATGGGATTTCGGTGCCAATGGCCACGCCGTTACCAATCCGGAAGCCACGCAGTTGCTCTACAGCATGTATCCGCGGCCTGTACGTAAATGGATAGCGGAGCGCGGCGGGCTTCGATCGCAGATGATTTTCCTGCGCGGAAAGCAATTGCGATCGATGTTTCGACCTTGTTACGCTGGTCAATTCGCGAGTGCCGTGTCTCGCTAATATAAACAAGAAGGCTCCCGATTTCGGGAGCCTCACGTTTTGTACCACGATCAACGCGGCGGATTCATTGAGACGCAGTACGCGCGTTCACACTCACATCCACCGAGCGTCCCATCATTCGTCTTTCCGATTACATACTTTTTCCGCTCTAAGTGGGAAAGATACTCTATCAGTAGCTACACATCGGATTTCCAATTTATAAAAAATCCATAGTGACTCTGATGGAGTCGAGCAAGCTGACACGGTGTAACAAATGAATTTCTCGACATGAGATTGAAGCACCGTCGCGTAAAACGACACAGATGAATCACATACATCACAAGCACAAGTGCCATTCCTGTAACAATGAGTAAGGCTACAGTCAGCCACACGTTATCGGACACGATGAATCCCCCTGTTTTAATTCCTTCGGTACTATGTCAAAAATAGCACCGCGTGCAAGCGCTCCTCGTATTATCGAATTTCGAAACCGTGCGATTGCAAAGCAGTAACAACATTCGCCATCACTGTGCTAATTTCTTCGTCGGTGAGTGTTTTGTCGAACGATTGAAACACGAGTCGGAATGCGAGCGATGTCTTTTCGCCTTTTACGAACGTGTCGAATAGTTCGGTGCGAACGAGGAGCACTGTCCCATGCGCTACCAGAATCTCCGTCACGCTCTCGGGCGTTGTACCCGTTGGCACCCACATAGCTATGTCGCGAATTATGAACGGGTATTTGGAAAACGGTTTGTATCGCAGAAGTTTCGAGCCGTCGGCGATCAGATATTCTGCCGGTGCCGGTATATCGGAGAGTGCATATTCCTTTAGCTCGCCTTTTTCTTCGGCAGTAGCAACACGCAGTTCTTCTTTGCCATCCTTCCACACCGTACCGATTTCGAATAGTTTCACTTTTTTCAAACCGAGGGCATCTTTCATACGTACATTGCGCTCAAGTGCGTCTTTAAGCCCGTCTGTGATGTTCGCACGAAGGTACGAGCGATCACCTCCGACTTTGTTGAGAACTTCGCGCTCTCCTGTTTCGGTAAAAACCGACGTGTAGACTTCGCTATATCCTTCTGCGCTCATGTGCTCTCGAGCAGTTTCCATGCGAACAAAATTTTCGTTGACTTCCGGCTTCAAGCCCATCATCGGGAGTTCAGTTTCGGGAACGCGATCGTAGCCAACAATGCGTCCAATTTCTTCTACGATGTCTTCCGGAATGATAAGGTCGAGGCGTTCGAATCGAGGCGTAATAGTGAATGACTCGGCGCTACTCATGTGCGCAAGATCAAGCCGCGTGAGCGCATGCTCCATTTCGCTTACAGGCAATTGGGTGCCTAACAGTGCGTTGACTTGTGCCACGGTTACGGTGATTGATTCGAGTTTAGTTTGTACCGGATACTCATCAACGAATCCGACGAGTTCTCCGCCGGCGAGCTCAAGGATGAGTGATGCTACGGCGCGCATGCCGTGCGCTGCGTATTCCGGCGAGATCACCTGTTCAAAACGCGCCGAGGCGTCGGTGCGGAGCTTGAGCGACGCTGCAGTTTTTCGCACCGAAATACCATTAAAGTTCGCCGATTCCAGAATAATGTCGTGCGTGTTTACATCCACTGCCGCAGGTTGTCCACCTTTTACGCCGGCAATGCCTGCGGCAATGCCTCCATGCGCATCAGCAACCACGAGCATCGTTTCGTTCAGCTCGTAAACCTTGTTGTCGAGCGCGGTGATTGTTTCTCCCGGCTGTGCTCGGCGCACTTCGAGTGCATACGCACCCTCGTGTGCCACGAGCTTTCCTGCATCAAACGCATGCAGTGGTTGTCCGAGGTTAAACATCACAAAGTTGGTCGCATCGACTACATTGTTGATGGAGCGCTGACCGATCGATTCGAGCGCAATACGCAGCCAGTCCGGTGACGGACCAACGGTGACACCGCGAATGTAGCCAAGGGTTATTCGTGAACAAAATGCAGGTTCGGAAATTATTGCTGTTACCAGATTCGTCTTCGGTTCCAACTGAACCTGTAGTTTGAGCGGGTCGGCTTTCATCGGCATATCGAGAATTGCCGCGACCTCTTTTGCAATTGAACGGTGATTTAAACAATCGTGCCCGCGGTTTGCCGTAATTTTTACATCAAGAATATGGTCGCCTGCCCCGAGCCCAGTCGAGGGGTCATCAGCCACTTGTTCGACGCCGTCAATTTCAAACGCATGAAATGTGAGCGCATCAGAAAGTGATGCCGCATCCGGGAGCGGTTTATCAAAATATGTTTGGAGCCAGTTTCGTGAAATTTTCATAAAAGAAAGAAGCGCGTTTCTCCGTTAGGCATTAATCGCTGTTTGGCTTTCCCCTCGGCTTCGAGCTCACTCCATACGCGGTGCGAATCTGCCGAGAGGTGTGATTGTGAATACACAGAAAGAACGCATTTATTGAGCGCGAATTCCTGAATAGCAGCGAGACGCGGCCCGAGTATTGCTGCAGTTTCCCGCTCTTCCGAAAGAAGCGATACCTCCATAAACGATTCGCTCGGCAGCTGGTTGGAATAAAAGCGAGCAGTGCGTGATTCAGTATCGACCGCCAGCCCATCGACCGAGTTGTCGTCATGAACGATGCGAACTGCAAGAAATACCGACTCACCTTCATTCGTAAGCAGCACATTCGCGGTATCCGCTGTGGCATCAATAAAATCGAAGGGGCCCTGAGTTGTATTGAGCCACTGTATGGCACCTTCAAGCGGAGCGGGAAGATTGTGCACATCAATTGCGCACTCCCGAAGCGTTGGAAGCGTTGCGGTTTCCACGTAGTGGACGGCTTCCTTTTTTTGCGGTGGGGAAATTTTTTCGCTCATATTTTAAAATTGGTTGATGAATCGAAGGTCCGCGGAGTGCATTAAACGCACGTCATCGATTCCCCATCGCAGAAGCGCCAAGCGGTCCAAGCCCATGCCGAATGCGAACCCCTTATAACCCGCCGGATCGAGCCCCGCATTCTTGAGCACATTCGGATGCACCATGCCTGCACCCATCATTTCGATCCACTTATCGCGAAGCTTGTCCGGCACATCGGCGCCCACGAGTCGCATATCGACTTCGACAGAAGGCTCTGTAAACGGAAAGTAGCTCGGACGAAATCGAATCTCAACTGAAGATCCTTGAAAGAGTTCGCGAAAAAATCGCGCGAGTGTTCCTTTGAGATGAGCCAGTGTCACGTCGGGCCCTACGACGAGTCCTTCGATCTGAAAAAATTCTGCTTCGTGTGTCATGTCGGTGGCTTCGTTGCGGAATACTTTGCCCGGCACAATCACACGATACGGCGGCTGCACGCCTTTCTTCAGTAGCGCTTCCATATAGCGCACCTGCACGGGCGACGTATGCGTGCGCAACACGTGCTCAGGCGTGTCTTTGATAAAAAACGTATCCTGCATATCACGCGCAGGATGATCTTTCGGCACGTTCAGCGAATCAAAGTTGTACCACTCACTCTCCAAGAGCGGACCCTCGGCAAACGTGAATCCCATACCGTAAAAAATACGGTTTGCTTCGCGGATGAGGTGTGAAATCGGGTGCAGGTGGCCTTTATCCATTCGGGCCAGTATAGCCTAACTAAGCCCCGCAGGGGTAGAAATTTCCTAGAAATTTGGTATAATACTGCTCTATGTTTGGCGAAGGGATTATGTATATCCTCCTCTTCTTTTCCCTCTATTTTGAGGTTTTTTTGCTATTGGCATATTTGGAAAAGCGCTTCACCCGCATTGAGCCGGTCGTCATGCTGGACGGCGCCTTACCGAGTGTCGCAGTGGTGGTGCCTTGCTTCAATGAGCAGAATACCGTGCACCTCACTATGAATTCACTGCTGAAACTCGACTATCCGGCAAATCTGCTTGAAATTATCGTGGTGAATGACGGCTCGACGGATAACACACTCGAAAACGTGCAGATGTACGCACATGACTCGCGAGTAAAAATATTCAGCAAAGAGAACGGCGGCAAGCACACCGCTATGAATTACGCACTTGCAAGAACGAGCGCCGAAATTATTGGCTGCTTAGACGCGGACTCAGTGGTGGAGCCTGACGCGCTCAAAAAAATCGTGCCGATATTCCTCAATGAGAAGATTGCCGCAGTCACACCGGGCATTCATGTGCGCACACCGGAAACAATTTTGCAGCACATGCAGAATGTGGAGTATCGCCTCTCTATATTTAACCGCTGGATTTTTGCTGCACTCGGCTCGGTGTTTATTACCCCCGGTCCGTTTTCGTTTTTCCGTGCGAGCATATTGCATGAGCTCGGCGGGTGGCGCTACGCACATTCGACCGAAGACATGGAGCTCGCACTCCGAATTCAACTTGCAGGCCACTTGATTGCCAACGCTCCAAAAGCAATCGTGCACACCGCAACGCCGCGCACCATCCGTAAACTCTTTCACCAACGCGTGCGATGGACCTATGGATGGCTGCGCAATGCCATGGACTACTGGTATATGATCGGCAATCACCGATACGGTAACTTAGGGCTTATCGTGCTTCCGACCGCAATCATTTCAATATTTACCGGTATCTATTTCTTTTCGCGCATAGCGTTTTATTCGATTCGTGGAATCTTCCATGGAGTTGAGCGTATGTACTACGGCGGAATTTCTATGCCGCACGTGTCATTCGAGCTTTTCTATGTAAACACCAGCGCTATCTTACTTTTGGTATGGGTCTCGGTTGCGCTCATCCTCGTACTTATATCAATCGGGTCATTCATTGGCACCGGCTCGAAGACTCCACCAAAATCAACGCCGATTTTCCTCCTCTTTTACAGCTTCCTTGTGCCGTTCTGGCTGGGCACCGCTGTCGTTCGCGCGCTGTTTAGAACAGGTGTAAAGTGGCGGTAAGAAAAATACAGAGCGAAGCGACACTATTTTTCTTACATCTCTAACTCATAAATTCACTAACAATCTCTAACATGCAAGACCCAATAGTAAACAATCGAACAGCACGCCTCTCGAGTTACATCGTGGCGTTTCTCATTACTGCGTTTATTTTCGCAACTGCGCTCTACGCATCAAACTATTTCAACAACCGCCGCGTAGTCGACGTGCAAGCCACGCAAGACAAAATATCAATCGACATTCTCTCGCTTGAAACACAATTTGATCTGCTCGCCGCTCACTCCTGCCGCGATATTTCTGAAAATTCCGTGCTCTCAACCGAAATCCAACCGCTGGC
>JBKJSQ010000161.1:0-2910 GCA_046594495.1 Minisyncoccia bacterium
GGGGGCGCAGGGTGCGACGGCGGTGGTGGCGGAGGCGGTGGCTCATTCATTTGTACAGAACTGTTTCGACAAGGACGACTCAGTGCAGCGTGGTACGAGGCGGATGGTCGCTTCGCACAGCTCGTTCCTAATGATGTGCGAGTGGGCTACCAACTTTGGGCTCTCCCTGTTGTACAGTTGATGCAACGTTCACGACTATTTACACAACTCATCGAAACCGTTGCGAAACCATGGGCACAGCAAATGGCCTACGAAATGGGAGTGGCTGATTCTGGCTCACGCGTAGGCTATCTTGCTATGCGCACCGGGATTCCGATTTGTCGCGTGCTAGGCCGAATCGCGATCGCACTCGGCCGCACGCACATTGGACCAGCGTACATAGGATAATATGTCGCGACGAACAATGGTACTCGTTGCACTTGTCGTCGTACTCGTGGCGGCAGTGGGTGTGGCCGCTCTATGGTATGTGCTCAAGCAAAAGCAGCCGCGAATACAGTACAGTACAGAGAACTCCGTGTATTCGGTTTTGGTTAAAGAGAGCCTAGCGTTTCTTGAAGCGGAACAGTACATGCAGTCCGGAAATTTTGAGGCTGCGCGTGCAAAGTATGTGGAGGCGCTCGACTCAGCACGGGATCCCGTGCAAGTGTCACAGATCACATATAAAATCGCGGCAGCAGATGAACTGGCGGGTGATTACGTGAACGCAATCAAGGGATTCAAGGCGGTTGTCATAAATCCTGGCACGACCAACGTTTTCAGATCGTACGCAGTCATGAAGTTGGGCGCGATATTCAATACATACGGTTTCGGCGCGAATCTAGACGCGATTATAGCGGAAACATTTAAGGGCGAGCCGTATGCATCATTTTATGATAAGAACGACATTGCACTCTCGTATCGACGTATCTATGAATACTCGAGCTCATTTTATCCGCTCGCAATCTCCGAGCTACGTATCGCAGATTGGCATGCGAATTTCATTCGCGCACAACGGAATGCTTCAATTGACGAGCTCATTCCGCATGTAGAGATTATTTTGCAGAAGCTCGAGAGTGCGGAAACTGATGTTCGCCGAATAGAAAAAGATACAAACGAGCTGAGTCTTCTTACAGAGATATATACGCGGCGGGGCGAAGTAATAGCAAAATTGGCATCACTCGCTACTCGGGCGGGAGAACCGTTCGCCACAAACGCGAGGGATAAAGGCGTAACGCTTGAAGTCGCGGAGGAGGCATATAAGCGCGCCCTCGATTTACGCACAGTACTCGGAACTGATCGTGGTCAGGATGGTATGGAGCGATTTCTGTATGCATCGTTTCTGGAACGCTATCTCAAGGGGCGAGAGCAGGATATTCGTGCGATTCTTGCGCCGTTATATGAACGAGACGTTTATGCGAGCGCAAGTATCGGATCGTTTTTTAAATCACAGCGCGGATCAGACACGTGGATGAATACAAGTTTGCAGGGAATGGCGACGATCGATCCGAAATTTAAGCAGCTTCTCATGAGGCTCGGATGGACACGTTCCGACTTCTAATTGGGGCATGGCTCTCCGCATCACTGACCGTACGCTTGCACGTGTTTCGCTTGGTTTCATTGCGATTTCTATTGTGCTGGGCGTCAGCGTCGTTGCGTGGGACCGCCTGAGTCGGTTTATGGCAACGCCGGAGGTGAAGCGAAGCGTTGTCCGGCAGGTGACCGATGCGGAGCACATCATCGGTCCGGTGGATGCCTCGGTTACACTCATAGTGTATACAGATCTCGAGTGCAAGTATTGCAAGCGTTTCCACTTTGTTACGATGCCTGCGCTTCGCGAGCGGTACGGGGAATCGATCGCAATCGTGTACCGTCATTTTCCACTACCGAGCAGACCAAAGGGGCGCCCTGAAGCCGAAGCGGCAGAGTGCGCGGCGCAGCTTGGAGGAGAGACCGCATTTTGGGAGTTTATGTCGAAGGTGTTCTCAATCACGCCTTCGGATAATGGTCTTAAGATCAGCCGCTTACCAGAAATTGCGGCATCGATTGGACTCAATGAAGAAGCATTCATTGCGTGTCAGAAGAGTTCTGCAGCGAAAGAGCGTGTGCAGAGAGATATTATCGAAGGGACGATTGCGGGGATAATGCAAACACCGAGCATACTCGTACGAAGTAGTGATCGGTCACTGATTGTTGCCGGAGATTATCCGTTGCGTATACGAACCGCAATAGAATATGTTTCGAACGGAGCGCTCATGCAATAGTGAATGTGAATAGCGCACTTCAGGATGCGTGTCCCTGATATACTCAGAGTATGTACTCGGGCAAAACGCTTGCACTCGTTGCAGTGGCTGTAAGTATCGTTGCGGTTTTAACGATATACCTCACGCCGCTCAAGTGGGTAAATCTCATAGAGCCGCGCATCAACGACATTGATGCCAAAGTCTTCCATGAGGATTTTTTGAGAAATCCAGATAAATACGTTTTTATTGATGTCCGTTCGGAGAGCGTATACCGCGCAGCGCACGCAAAAGGGTCGATAAATCAGCCGATCGGTACGCTTTATGACGGTCACAAGCTGCTCCCTCGCTCAGGTAAAACAATCGTACTCATCTGTAGCAGCGGACGGCTCGCCGGCGTCGCATACGGGTATCTCGAGCATCAAGGTTTCCAAAATTTGGCCCGAATTGAAGGAGGCGTCCAAGCGTGGGTATTACAAGGGCTTCCGCTGGAAGGTCTGAATATTTCTGCACCAGTGCCGACAGTTGATTAGGCACAATACCGACATGAAAAAAACGAGCCCGCGAACGCGTGAACCAGGCATCCCTGTATGGATTCAGATTGTCGCTGTACTCGCATTCGCTATGCTCCTTTTCGTACCTGCTTTATTTTATGAGAAAGTCGCGAGCGCAGTTTGTGAAGAAGGTATGCTTG
>JBKJSQ010000162.1:0-4444 GCA_046594495.1 Minisyncoccia bacterium
CGCGAATTCGTCCGCTCTCGACGATGTCACCCTTAATGCGCACGAACAGGAGCGACGTGACAAAACTAGACACCTTCATATGTGAACCCTCCCGCACATTTTCGCTCGACGGACCGATCATGATCGCCGCGTAATGGCCTCCGGGGTCGGCATTCTCCGGAACATTCACAGTAAATTCAATTTGCGCACTTTCCCCGGCCTCGATCGATATGGGGTCCTTTGAGATTTCGATCCATGCGCCCAGCGAATCTGCTCGTTCAGGCTCGTTTGCAAATGATTCGATGAGCGGTACAAACGTACCCTGCCCCGACTCACCCTCAGACTCAAAATCCACTATTTCAGCACTATAGGTAACGGGAAAGGCATTGGTGTTAACGACTTTCACACTGCTTGTCCACGATTCACCCGGACCGATCGTAAGCTGGAAGAGCGGCGGCGTAACAGTAACCGACAGCGAATCTTGCGCGAACGCCGGCACAATGCCGGCGAGATAAAGGCACATCGCAAACACTACGATCGATGTGTGTTTTAGCGGTCGGATCATGCGCCTCCTTTAAGGTTAATCACATTGCCAACACTCTTTCGCTCTGCTGATTGCAGTTTGTGAGATGTGAGATCAATCGTTCGACCACCCGGTTTCGAGGGAGCGGTATGTGGAGCAGGATCCGCACGGGGCACGGGCGCATCTGCTGAGCGTACTGTAACGTTTCCTGGATAAGCAACCGCTGGTGCTACCAATTGCTCTACCGTTTGCGGAGCAGTTTGTGACAGAGGCGCCACTGGTACCACCTTGTCAGTCTCAGCATCTTTCTTCGCGCGACGGAACCGTTGGAAAAATCCTTTTTTCTTAGGTTTTTCTTCCGCATGAGGTGCCACAGGCATCACTGCCGTAATTTGAGCGGACTGTTGTGGAGATGGTGTAAGCATTCCCGCAGGTGGCTGCATGACGGCTGCACCTCCTTGCATTCCCGCACCAGCGCCGGCGAGTGCAAAACGCTGCATATGGCGATGTTCGAGCCAGCGATGAAAATATATGGCTGAAACGACTATCGCCATGATGCTAATTACCGCAATCGCAAGCAATTGCTGCCATGGAATGATCCAGAAGAATACAGTGTCCTGCAGAGACCCACTTTGGTTGTTGCCATAATCCACATTGAGGAATGCCTTAAACTTTCCAAAACCTTTCGCCGCGCTCCACGCACTCGCGAGCTGTGCTGCCTGATCCGGCGTAAATGATTTCCCTTCAGGATTTACGGGGATCGACGCTACCTCTCTACCCTTTCGATCGTAAATGCGAATCTCACCCTTTGGCCGTAATTCTTGATTTCCTATATTTTCGAGCTGATAGTTGAACAACACATCATCACCGGAGAAAAAGAATCCGTCTGAGATGAACTTGTTGAGTTGCATGGATTCCTTGATATCAGCTTGTACCTCAGTGTTTACCGTTACCACGCCCAACGGATTGCGTGCCTGTGCCTCAGCAACTGTCGAACCTGCATAAAACGATATGTCGGCATGATACGTGCCCGGTAGTGCATTCAAACTTACACGAATCACAAACGGGATCTCGCGAGATTCTCCCGGCATAAGGTCAATAACACCGCGCGAAATTTCTATCCAGTTTGCCAGTGAATCCTTTTCATCGTCTCCACCTTGAGATGAAACAAATGCTTCTTGACCAGCCTCGGCTTGCACATCATTGACCGCGGGATACAAATTGAGCTTGCGCTGCGTGGTATTGGTAATCGTGATTGATTTTTTGAGAATATCGCGGGCCTTCGCCTTTTCATCCACGACGACGGGCACGACCGTCAATTCTGCCGTGGAGTCTGAGAGCACTATAGAGGGGGCAGAAAACACAAGGATACAAAGCAAAAAAAACGATGCAGACGTTTTATTGAGCAACATATCTTTTCGTAGTGTCAGCATAGCAAGAAATTAATCAGAATTTTATGCACACATCAAAAAACGGGGGTTACTATATAGACGATTGCGCTTTGATATGCGCCGGCGTCTTGTGAATCTTTCACCTCGACCTTGTACACAATGTCCGTACTCGACGCTGACGCGGGGCCCAATCCATACGCGACTTCCGTTGGGTTTGTCGTAAAGCGGGCGAATGAATCGTTGGCCGCAAACCGGACCGATCCTCCTTCAAGCACATCTTCACCGGAGTGATACCCATAACAACCGGTCGATGTGGCGGAGCACGCGCTCGTCCACCCAGACGGGGCGTCGTTTGTTGCGCTAACCGGCGGAATTTCTCGCGCGCTCGGACTAACAAGCCCCTGTCGCTGAAATGTATACACTTTGTACCCAGATCCCGTATTTGTTGTGACAGTCAAGCGATGAGCGCCAATCCGCGCAGCGCCGACTGGGAGCGAGCCGAAATTGACTGTGGTTGGGAGCGTTGCAATGTCGGTCGTTACACCCTCTGTTACCTGTCCGGATGAAAGACCCTGAATAGAGAACGATAGTGTACCACCGTCGACCACGAGACTCGGATACGTTTCCCCCGTATTCAGTGGCACCGGAATACCACTGGCTCGATCGACGAGACGGAAAAAATAAACCGTACTTTTCGCAGCATCTGTCTGCTTGATTGTAAAATCAAACTCTGCTCGCGTATTGCCAAAGAAATAGAATGGGGATGTGGTGGTTCCGGATTTTTGATACGTCCCGCATCCATTACCGAAACCTCCCGAGCACGCTTGCGCATCAGAGAGCGTCTTAGAGTCAATAACATCATTTTCGACGCCAGCACCCGGTGCATAGCACCAGAGGATTGTCGTACTGCATTCACCTCGTTCGCCAACGAACGTTGCTCCGACCGAGAAATCAGACGACGTTGCGTATTGGAGCCGAAACTTTATATTTGCATAATCGGGGCCAGGGTTATTGATCGTAATACGGAGCTTGAATGGGTCATCATACGGAATTGCCGATGGAGCGACGTTTTCTGCGGCATACGGAACAACCGGCGTAAAATTGATCGCATCGTCATACCAACGCCAGTTTTGCGTTAAGAACGGACTCGTATCTGCCGGATACATGTACCCGCTCGCGAGCTGGAAACTGGTGCTCGTTGACTCGCCGCTCCCCGTTGGCTGCTCGCTTCCGAACGAAGTAAAACTTGCTGCGCTTGAATACCCCCCCCACTGCGAAAAACCGGAATTATTCACACGGAATCCTGTGCTCGTGAGCTCATCGGCAAAAACATACGATGCGGATATGGCGATAATCAAAATCGCGCTGAGCGTTCCCGCAAATTTTCGATATATGTTCGTCCGATGATACATATTATTGTTCGCCGCCCGTTATTGGGCCTACTTCAATAATCCGGTCGATCGAGGGGCGGTAAATGATCGCTTTGCGCGAACGAAGGTACATCAGTACCTTGTCGCCTTCCGCTGCATTTTGAAAGAACTCCTGCCCCTCGAGCGCATGCATGTCGCTTACAGTGGCAAGCGTTGGGGTCTCGTCGGCCGGCAAGAGCATGTGGTCACCCACATCTGAAACCAGTGATCGAAGCTCGCGATCTGAGCCTGCAAAGAAATACCCCCACAACTTCGTTACTCCATAGCCAAGCAAAATAATTACAATAATTGCCGCCGCACCCGCTATGACCGTCATTACGAGTCGCTCTTGCGCTCGCTTTGGCGCGGTGCGCACTTTCGGCACATACGCTTCTTCGGGCATGTGTGGCGCATGTGGAACACGAACCACATGCGGCTCCGGTCGATGCTGGGATTTCCGAAGATCAATGGTCATTTTATTGTTTCGATCCCGCGATCGTTTGCACAACTCGGGATGTGTCTTTCATATTCTCCCAATACGAAATGCTTTCTTTGCGGATATACATGACATTGTCGGGACCATGCAGCTCCCCTCCGAGCTTCACAAGATTGAGATTCGATTGTGAAAGCTCAGACGCTTCTTTGAGGTAGTACACGTCGCTCAACATCACATAATTCGCGTCCAGATCGGTCAGTTTGCCAAAATACACTTGTCCGGTACCGAAAAATACCGCTTGGTAACGCGTCGCCGGTACATCGGGAAAAGCAGATGCGGTGCTTACAAATGAGTTGTACATCCATACCGCTACTATGCCGATCAGGGCATACGTTACTCCCTTCATCACGCTTTTTTGAAATTGAGCAAACATATATCTTAATTGCTTCGATTAATAGAGATCTCTGCCAGGCCTGTCGCCGGTGTCCACGGACCGCTTTCACCTTGCTCGCCCACCATTAAATAGTACGTGCCGTTCGCGAGCGAGGTCGGCAGTCTATCTATAGAGTACGAGTAGGTTCCGCTCTCACATGGATACGCGCGATTCACGATGAAAGAGCGGGGGTCGACTTCGTAATCAGTCTGGTTCTTAAAGAGGAGGACGACATAGTAAGGACTCTCGCACGATCCAAATACCGTCATGACG
>JBKJSQ010000012.1:0-12080 GCA_046594495.1 Minisyncoccia bacterium
AACCAGGGGTTGTATAATCTCGCACTTGGTGATAACACTCTCAATTCAGTGAGCACCGGCGCTAATAATATAGCGATTGGGCGCTCTACACTAAACTTGGTCCAGTCGGGTGGAAATAACACTGGCGTCGGTTATCAGTCCCTACAAAACGCTAGCAGTAGCAACAACATAGTCCTCGGATTCCGGGCTGGTCAAGCGCTGACAACAGGCGGTAGCAATATTGCGATCGGCTACGACGTTGACCTGCCACTGGACGCCGGATCCAATCAGCTCACAATCGGTAACTTGATATTCGGAACCGGTATCAACGGCTTGGATAAAGCTGTATCCACGGGCGCAATCGGAATCGGCACATCAACTCCAGGATCTGTTCTGTCTGTGTTTAAGCCGTTCGGAAACACAAGTGCAACACTTTTTTCCATCGCATCATCGACCAACGCCGCCGGCTCTACCAACACATCATACCTGTCTGTTGCATCCACAGGCTTCGGTACGACGACTCTCTCCGGCCTCAATATCGCCGGTTCTGCTACGTCCACATCTAATGTCGGCTTCAACATCACCTCCGGCTGCTACGCAGTAAACGGCACGTGTCTCACCGCAGGTGGTAGCTCAGCGTCATCAACACTCCTCTCAGATCTAAACACATGGACTGGTTTGCAAACCTTTGCGAACATCACAGCTACTGGTGCAACTACCACCTCATTCTTCGCAACCACCGCCTCATCCACGAACCTCTTCTCTAACACTGCATCACTCGGTGCCCTCACGGGAGGCACGGGACTATTCTCCTCAACACTCGGTGTAACCGGACTCTCGACTTTCTCGGGCGGTCTTCTCTCACTTGCGTCCACCACAATCGGCAACGGCACTGCAACCGGCGGTCTCACGATTTCAGGCAACGCAACGACTACCGCCACATCAACTGTTCTTGGCAACTTCTTCGTCGGCACCTCAACCAACGGCTTCCAAGTATTCAACAATCAACTCACTGCAGGGAATGGATTAGCCCTGATGACGACGGGGGCGGGGAATGGAGTGACGTTGGCAGCTGTATCAAGTGCTGCAAACGAACAACTTACATTGCAAGCAAAGGGTGGATCAATAATCACGTTAAATTCCGCAACAGGCAACATGTCGTTCGCCCCCCTAAGTACGGATCGCTTCACTTTTAGTGATTCACAAGTCATGTTGACACCGGGGGTACTGACTGGAAGCGGGTCTTCGCAGCTGTTGTTCATTGGCGGGACGAATACACTTCTGCTTTCTTCTGCAGAGGTTAATGATGTTCAGTTCAACTTAGCGCAGACCAAAACTCACTCGAATGGAAATGTTGCACTCCAGCGCTCTTTCCTCATCAAAGCACCAACCGAGGCCATGACATCGATGAGTGCCGGAAGATTTACCGACCTCGCAACCTTTGCCATCGACGGTGCTCCACGCCTCGGCAACTTCGCATCCACAACCAATGCGTACGGTATCCTCGTTGGCACAACGACACCGAGCCTGATGCTCAACGCATCCACCACCAACAGTTACGGCCTCGGCGTGTTTGCAAACGGGGGAGCGAGCAATAACTTCGCAGCTACGTTCATGGGAGGCAGCGTCGGTGTCGGTACAACCACCCCAAGTTCAATCCTCTCGGCATTCAAATCATACGGAAATACAAACACCACACTGTTTAATGTCTCGTCATCAACGAATGCAGCTAACACCACCAACTTATCATTCCTCTCCGTCTCATCCACTGGTTTCGGCACCACAACCCTCTCAGGGCTCGACATCTCAGGCTCAGCAACGTCCACATCCAACGTCGGCTTCAATATCAGCACTGGTTGCTATGCAGTAAACGGTACGTGTCTCACGAGTGGCGGAAGCTCTGCATCGTCGACCTTGCTTGCAGACTTCAATACCTTCTCCGGCAACAATACGTTTAGTGGAACAAATAGCTTTACCGGCAATCTTACTCTTATCAACGCCACCTCCACATCCTTCTTCGCAACCACCGCTTCATCCACCAATCTCTTCTCCAATAATGCAACCATTGGTGGACTCACCGCGGGCACAGGACTCTTCTCCTCGACACTCGGTGTAACCGGACTCTCGTCGCTCAACGGTGGCCTCCTCTCACTTGCATCATCAACAATCGGCAACGGCACTGCAACCGGTGGTCTCACGATTTCCGGCAATGCTACGACCACCGCCACATCAACGGTTCTTGGCAACTTCTTTGTTGGCACATCCACCAATACAGGATTCGCGGTTTACAACAATCCACTCACAGCAGGGAATGGACTCGCACTTACGACGACGGGTGAGGGGGGTGGGGTTAAGTTGTCAGCGGTCTCTAGTGCTGTTAGCGAAGATATATACCTACAATATAAGGGATCAGGAACTGCCAGAATTTCCAACACCTCATTAACGACTCTCGCGGCATTTTCAAATGGCAACATGACCTTTACTTCAGGAAATCAGGCGGGTGGCGCTATCGCACAATTCTTGTTTACCGGAGGAGCGAATACTTCACTCACTACTGCAACCGAAGCGAATGATGTTAGGTTCAACCTCGCCCAAACCAAAACTCACCAAAACGGCAACATCGCACTCCAACGATCATTCCTCATTAACGCGCCAACGAACGCAATGCAATCCATGGGTGCCGGTCTCATAACCGACGCTGCTACACTCTCCATCACATCCGCACCACTCACAGGAAACTTCGCATCCACCACCAACGCATTCGGCATTCTCGTCGGATCATCAACTCCAAGCACCGTGTACAACGCCTCCACGACCAATAGCTACGGACTCGGAGTCTTCACCTCTGCCGGCGCAGCCAACACATTCGCGGCCGCATTCATGGGCGGTAACGTAGGAGTCGGTACAACCACTCCGTCTGCAACACTCTCAGTATTCAAAGAATACGGAAACACCAATGCTGCGCTCTTCGCCGTCGCTTCTTCGACTGCTGCAGGAAACGGTACAAACACCTCGTTCCTCTCGGTCTCCTCAACCGGTTTCGGCACAACTACGCTCTCGGGGTTGAATGTGTCGGGTAGCGCAACTTCCACATCCAACGTCGGCTTCAATATCAGCACTGGTTGCTATGCAGTAAACGGTACGTGTCTCACGAGTGGCGGAAGCTCTGCATCGTCGACCTTGCTTGCAGACTTCAACACGTTCTCAGGCAACAACACGTTTAGTGGAACGAATTCATTCACCGGCAACCTCACACTTACTAATGCAACAACAACATCATTCTTCGCAACCACCGCATCGTCTACAAATCTCTTCTCCAACACCGCATCAATCGGTGCACTCACAGGAGGCACAGGACTCTTCTCCTCAACGCTCAGTGTGACCGGACTCTCGACTCTCTCGGGTGGCTTGCTTTCGTTCGCCTCATCCACCATCGGCAACGGCACAGCAACGGGTGGACTTACTATCTCTGGATTCTCAACCACCACGGGCAATGCATACTTTGCCGGAAATATAGGAGTTGCTACAACATCTCCATGGGCACGACTCTCTGTGTCTGCATTAAATGGAAATACATCACCGCTCTTTATCGTCGGATCCTCAACGCGCACTGGGTTTATAGTTTCAAACCTTGGCACAGTCGGCATAGGGTCAACGAGCCCCTCAGCACTGTTGTCTATTCTCAAAGACAGTACGTCACGAAATCTGTTTGAGGCTGATTATGGTACGGGAGAAACTGTCCTTACCAGTATTGGATTCTTCGGGCTTGGTACGACCTCGCCAACGTACCGTTTGAGTGTGGGTGGATATGGGTATTTCGCAGGTAGTGTCGCAACGCAATACGGAAGCGGATACATGATTGGCGGGTCAATGGCACTGCGCGTGGGCGATGGCAACGTAAATGGTGCCCTCACGTCCGTCTCGGTGGGCGATGCAAATACGGAATTAGGTGCGAGCGCGCTTACGGGTGTAAACAATACTGCGGTCGGTGTGGGTTCGATGACGACCATTAATACGACCCTCGTGACGGATAACACCGGTGTTGGTTTCCTTGCACTCAAAAGTATTGCCGACGACACAGTGGGTTCTTACGCCGCGTTCAATACTGCTGTAGGTTCATTCGCATTGTCTGACTTGCAGTACGGGAGCTACAACTCATCGTTCGGATACAAGTCGCTTGCTTCATCAACAGCAGGCGGGAACAATTCGGTATTTGGAGCACTTGCGATGGCTACCAGCACGGGATCGAGTAATTCAGTTTTTGGAAAATCAGCCTTGGAATATGCATCTACCGCGACTAACAATGCTGCGTTTGGAGTATCGGCGCTTCGGGGTGTGAATTCCGGATTTAATAACGCCGCATTCGGAAGCGAAGCACTCATGACAACGACCGGAAATTACAGTTCAGCGTTTGGATACAATGCGTTGAGACTTTCTAGAACAGGCGGAAATACCGCGGTTGGCGGACTCGCGCTGGGACAGTCGCAAACAGGGGTAGACAATGTTGCTATTGGCTACAATACTGCGACGTACAACTATGCCGGTAGTCAAAACGTGGCCATAGGCGCCGAGGCTAACTATGCAAACGTGAGTGCCACAAATACCGTTGCAATCGGATATGGCGTAGCTCGAGGTAGTGGTGGAAACTTCAGCAATCAAGGCACGGTACTAATTGGTTACCGCAGTGGCTATTTCAATACCAGTAACAGCGACTATAACACTGTCATTGGCTATCAGAGTGGCTACAATGTAACCTCTGGTAGTAATAATCTGATACTCGCGACAGCAACATCTTCAACTTCGATCGCAAATCTTACTTCTGGTTCTCAAAATATCCTCATTGGCAATAACGTATCGCTCCCATCTGCGACAGCAAGTGGTCAGCTTAATCTCGGTAACATTCTTTACGGCACCGGAATCTTGGGCACAGGACAGGTTACATCAACAGGTAATCTTGGTGTAGGTACATCATCCCCCGTATCGGTATTCTCTATTCAAAAGATTTATGGCAACACTGCACCAACGATTTTCTCAGTAGCATCGTCCACGAACTCTTCCGGTAGCACAAATTCATCCTTCCTCTCCGTATCTTCCACGGGCTTCGGTACAACAACACTCTCCGGCTTAAACATCAACGGATCGGCTACCTCCACCTCCAATGTCGGCTTCAACATCACCACCGGCTGCTACGCAATAAACGGCACGTGTCTCACGACGGGCGTCGGTGGCACACCAGCAGGCTTAAGCGGACAAGTGCAGTACAACAACGGCGGTGCGTTCGGCGGTGCATCACAGCTCTGGATTGGCTCTGGCGGTAATGTGGGCATAGGCTCGACCACGCCGTTCGCGAAGTTTGCGATTAACGCAAATAGTGGCGAAACA
The DNA here is from genome assembly GCA_046594495.1 of Minisyncoccia bacterium. Lineage (GTDB taxonomy): Bacteria > Patescibacteriota > Minisyncoccia > Phycocordibacterales > UBA2100 > UBA10103. The sequence continues at coordinate 5,362 of JBKJSQ010000012.1, forward strand.
AATACTCGCCTCTTCGAAATTGCCTCATCGACTGGCAGCGCAACCACATCGCTCTTCTCGGTATCAAATACAGGCACGATAAACATCAATCTCGATGTATCAACTTCGACGCTTTTAAGTTACAGCGGAATGACTTTTCTGCGTGCGGCTACCTCGACGACTTTCTCCTCGCTCGGACTTGGAATCAATGCTCTCAAGAATTTGACGAGTACTGTTGCATCGCACGTTGCCATTGGAGCTTCAGCGCTGGAATACATGACCGATGGAATTAATAACACTGCCGTAGGGTATACAGCACTCGCTGTAAACACGTCAGGATCTTCAAACACCGCTGTTGGATCTCGTGCTCTAAATCAGAATACCGGCAGTTCCAATGTCTCCATAGGTTACACGAGTTCGTTCTTTAACACTGGAAGTGGCAACACAGTTGTGGGTACTGGCGCGTTCGACGGCAGTGGAGCGGGAGGTAATAACACGATAATTGGCCTTCAAGGAGGTCGATCAATCACGTCGGGCTTCAGCAATATATTGATTGGCGAAGGTACTTCAGCTACCACAATTACATCCGGCGGCGGCAATGTTGGCATAGGACCCAACGTCTTCTTCCAATCAGCAACTGCAAACCGCCAACTCAACATTGGCAATTTGTTGTTCGGAACGCTCCCTGCTACATCCACCGCCTTCTCACTCCCAACCTCTGGTACCATCGGTATCGGTACATCAACACCGTTTGGTAAATTCGCGATCTCGCTGAATGCCGGCGATACATCGTTCTACAACACCGCATTCGTAATATCGAGCTCAACTGAGGGAGCGACTACCACATTGTTCTCCATCGGAAACACCGGCTCTACCACTGCTTCAAACGGCTTCAACATCACCGCAGGCTGCTATGCAGTAAATAGCGCGTGCCTCTCAGGAGCGGCTGGTGCCACAGGTGCTACTGGTGGATTCAGACTCACGGCCGTTTATGCCACATCGACCGCAGGCACCTCAACCGTGCAATTTACCGGCTCTGTGGGCTCGGCACCGGCCTACAATCTTGCCACTGGCGTACTCACACTTCCCTCTAGTACCAATTACATCGTTGCAGAAGTTTGGGGAGGAGGAGGCGGGGGAGGTGCGGCTATAACAAACGACGGATCAATCGGATTGACCTCAAATTTCGGAGGCGTGGCAACCTCAACCGGCGGAGGCGGTGGTGCGACGGCCGGCTGCTCAGTGTGTGCTGGGGGCGCCGGTGGTACTGGCCAGGGGGGAGACTTAAACTTGATCGGAAGCGGCGGGGGGTCTGGTTTTTTAGGCGGATCCGCTGGCACCAACTATTCTATTGGTGGTGTGGGTGGTGCCGCACCAAGAGGTGGAGGCGGTGGTGCCGCAACTACAAATAGCGTTGCTGGAAATGCTGGATCTGTTTTTGGTGGTGGCGGTAGCGGAGGAGTTGCAGCTGGCACCGGTGGTGCAGGCGGCGGTGGTGCAGGCGGCGGGTACGCTCAGAAAACATTCACTACCCTTGCCAGCACGTATCAGTTTGTCGTCGGCAAAGGCGGCGCCGGCGGAGCCGCTGGTACGCATGCAGGAGGCAATGGCGGCACGGGCGGCATCGTCATCTCGGTCTATGAACCTACAACCAATATACTCTGGGGCACCATCGCTACTTCAACCGCGACCGGGCAGATCGCATTCTACTCAGCTAACAACAGTACAGTAGTCAGTGCGACCTCTTCGCTCATCCTCTCAACCGCTGGGAATATCGGTATCGGTACATCGACACCGCTCGCAAATCTCTCTGTATTCAAGAACTACGGCAATACAAATACCTCACTCTTCTCAATCGCATCATCCACAAATGTTGCCGGTTCAACGAATTCATCCTTCCTCTCTGTATCATCAACCGGATTCGGCACAACCACACTCTCCGGCTTAAACATCTCCGGTTCTGCAACAAGCACATCCAACGTCGGCTTCGACATCACCTCCGGCTGCTACGCAGTGAATGGCGCGTGTCTCACATCCGGCGCTTCTGTTTCTGCAAACAACACGTGGACTGGTGCAAATATCTTCCAAGCATCCACCACCATCGGCGGCGGCTCTACCACAACCGGCCTCACAATTTCTGGTGGTGCCACAACCACAGGTAATGCATACTTCGCATCAAAAGTTGGCATAGGCTCATCGACTCCTTTTGCGAAGCTTTCCGTCCATGCAAGTTCGGGCGATTCGTTCATCGACAATCTCTTTGAAATATCGAGTTCATCCGCCGCATCAACCCAGACGCTCTTTGCGGTCGGGAACGACGGGCGTATCGGTATCGGAGTGCAGCCGAGCAACACGGGAGGTGTTCTCAATGTATTCCATAAGGATTCTGACGGCGCCGTTACCGTCAATCACAACACGACAAATGCTATTGCGTATTTCCCGTCATTTGCTCTGCATCAGACCAACAACGGCACCGGCGGTTATCCAAATTTCATAATCTCAAATTCGCGCGGTCAATATAATGCAGGCACAGCACTTGCCGCGGGTGATACCCTCGGTGGCTTCGAATTCCAGGGTGGTATCGGATCAAATACTACAAACGGTAGCGCCGTGATGAAGGCAGTTGCGGCGGGTAACTTTACGGGGGCGAGCTCTCCGACTGACCTTGTGTTCGAGACGACTCCGTCAGGCTCTCTTACAACCGTTGAGCGCATGCGCATCTCGGCATCTGGCAATGTGGGTATTGGCACGTCGTCGCCATGGGCCAAGCTCTCGGTTGTGAGCGGTAACAACGGCAATGAACAAAATCCGCTCTTTATCATTGCAACCACATCCAATTGGAATGCAGGCGGCCAAAACCCGATTATTTACGCAATTGCCACTACGACCGGTACACTCGACTTCGCTCGTGTTGCAATAGGCACATCCAGTTCTTGGGGAGCCGCCGGCGTCCTTGATCAACTGACTGTCGCGGGTCGTATCTACAGCACGTGGCGCAGCGATGGTTGTGATTTCCCTGGTGGCGGCATGATTGCGGCAGGAGCAAGCACTGATATCGCACAAGTGTGCGGCAGCCTTATGTACGATGCCGATACCGACTCAACAACAGTGTTGCCGCTCATTGCAACAGGTCACCCGTATATGCGACTACGAGCGGGAGTTGCTACGGTGACTGCTGGAGACAGTACTGCTATCCGCTCAAACCTTGTATTCGCGGATCGTGCACAAAATCCCGTTGTTGAAATCGTGGTTCGTGTTGCGTCTTCACCAACAACAAACAGCAACCTCAATATTGCCGGTCTAACGACGGGTGCACTGAACACAACTGAAACAGAGCCAGCGAACGGCATATACTTTGTTGCATCATCCACGGGTGCATGGCGCGCCGTTACAAGAAGCGCGAGCGTATCCACCATTACAACCACCTCAATTTCCACGTCAACGTTTTCACGACTTCGCATCGAAGTTACGCCCACCGAAGTTCGCTTTATTGCCAACGGCAATGTAGTTGCTTCTCACACAACAAACATCCCGAGCGTTGCGCTCGGCGTGATAGTGGGTACTGGCGTAGTTGCCACTGACGGCGCAATTCGCGAAATTGATGTGGCAGGCATTCGTTTCTGGGCTGATGACCCGCCTGCGAGTACATCGACCGCACCGGAAGAAATCGCATTGAATCCGATACCACAAGAGATCAGTATGCTTGAAGGTTCAAATATCTCGCTCACCTATGTTGCAGACGACATTGTAAATATGAGCGAAGGATGGGGTCGACTTGTTTCTCTTGTTGCAACAGGAACGGCACGTGTAAGATACGCACAAGAACCGTATGAATCAGCGCTCATAGGTGTAATTGCGAGCTCGTCTCAGATGGGACTGGGACAAAACGGTGCTATGTCAATCAGGATTGCAACGGTAGGCCGTACTGCAGTGTTTGTATCCACCATAAACGGTGCAATCAAAGTAGGCGACCCGATTACATCCAGTGCCCTTGATGGCCTCGGAATGAAGGCGACACGACCCGGCTACATTATCGGCCGCGCATCACAGGCATTTGATCCGGAAAATGGAATTGGCTCGTGTGGATATGTCGATATTTCAGGAACGACATGTCAGGCGCAGATACTCGTGGAACTTGATTCTACCTTTAGTCTCAACGTGCAGAGCATGGCAGATACGGTATTCGCTAATTTTGATGATGCGATGGCATACCTTACAAGCACAACAGCCGAAACTGTGGGTGATCTTGGTTCAGTAGTATTTGGTCAAGTCACCGCGAAGGTTGCCATCGTTAAGGACTTCTTCGCGGACAAGATCTTCGCCAACCGAGTGGAAACCAAGGAGCTCTGTGTTGAGGATGTGTGCGTAACAAGGGCGCAGTTTATGCTCATGGTGCAGAGCGCAAGCGCGGGTGCCGCAACTAACGGTGGCCCAGGTGGATTGCAAGGTGGTGGTTCCGGCAGCTCTGGTGGAGGCGACACCGGCTCCTCGACACCCGACACTGAAGCACCTGTTGTATCACTCAATGGGGCTTCGCCGAGCCTCATAAGTGTCGGCGAGACCTACTCCGATCTTGGTGCGGTGGTCACCGACAACATAAACAGCAATCTCGGGTATACAGTATCACTCGACGGCGGACCGCAGATTGATGTATCAACGTTAGCACTCGACACATCTGTTGCGGGTGAACATACGATTCTCTTCACTGCTTCAGATTCCGCTGGTAATATTGGCACCGCCTCCCGCACCATAATCATCAACGCCCCGTCTTTCCAACCCTAGGCAAGTTCCGCGGTTTCGCGATAATACGCCTGCGCTTCAAAGAGCATGGTTGAGAGCGATGAAGGGGAATCAAAGAGAGTAAAGATCTCGCTGCCAAGAAGTTTCCGTTCCCGTCGCTCGACCCCCGCATGTTCTGGCAAACTTGAGAACCGGTACGAGCGCAGCTTTTCCTCCACAGTTCCTAAGTTACCTGAACCTGTTTTCCAATTCGGCTCGTACAGTTCGATAGGATTCATATGAACGTAATTGATCGCGTGCTTAAAGTAACGGTCGGTCGATAAGTGTTTCGCTTTGTAGTTTCCACTAAAGAGCGGCCCGGTGCGCTCATTGCGCTTATTGAAATAGAGCGCGTAGCCAGTAAACAATTTCTGCATGAATAAAGCCAAGCCGCCTTCATCGATTTCTTTCACAATAAAATGCACATGGTTTGGCATGAGACAGTACGCACCCACCTCTATAAGTGGTGTGCCTCGCTGCAAGGTTGATGAGGCAAGTACCTTTTGCAACGTGACGTTCCGGATATTTGAAGGGGGGATATTGCGAGAACTGTTGGCTAGAAACATGTGAATCAGAAATCGCTCGTAGTCCCGATTGGAACCAAATACACGTCGTCGATCGACCCCCCTGTTGTAGCAGTGATACCACTCTCCAACTCCGATCGGAACTCTATTCGTCATCAAAAAATCCTACCATGTACTAGAGTTGGACTCTGGTACATTTTGGGGAAAAGTACCGCGAGATCCATTTGGTTGTATCGGGGTCAGGCTTAATACCTCCAAATAGCTGGGTAGGCACTACATATTCACTGTGATGTTTGGTCGTTGCAAAACAGCTCGTAAGGCATACAAATACGATCAAATATCTGTTGATGCGGCCTGATTAAGCAATTCTCGGTATCGTGTCGGTTCAGTAGCATAGAGTAGGAAATATGGCTTTAAATAACGTATCTCGGATTGAATTCTCGGCAAAGCAAGATTCGAATTCAAGCCATGGAGTTAGATGACGAGTTATTCCGAGCTCGAGTTTTCGAGCGCGCAAAGATGTGAAATTAAGCGGTATGCGAAATACAAGTTTCGTCTGAGACGGTTTTACAAGATCACTGTGGACGGAGTGTACTTTACGAGCAGTCGAATCTGAGCATTTTTTTGCACTGTTTTGGTATCAATTTTTTGGATCAACACTCTCCCCAGTCTCATTGAAAATCCACACGAGACTGAGTCGCTTTCTGGGTATCATTTCAGTATGGAAATGAGATGTTCGTCTTGGCGACCTACGGCTCTAAACCTCGCACGATGACCGACCGAGGAAATTTTGGATTTGGTGGCGAATTCATCTCATCAAAGGCCGCGGCTGCGGCATATGGTGTTACGAATGATTACATTGCGAGACTCTGCCGCGTTGGAAAAATTGCCGGTGTTTTAGATGGTCGCGTGTGGCTCGTAGAAACGAAGTCACTATCAGCATTTTTTGGTAGTGAGTTACCCAGTAGTGTGGAGGCGCCATTGAAAATCTACTACAAAGACACTGCGACGATAGCGGAGAAGAAAGCACCAATCCTTCAGACGTCGAATCATCCCGCAATCGTAAACATCGCTCCATTGGAACTTCGTCCACGTACTACATTTTTACTTTTGCCTCAAAACGCTGCGTCGTTCTTTGCTCGCACTGCGGTAGCTGCCGTCCTTTTGATCACGGTTGCTGGAATCGGATTTGGTTCCGTACAACAACAGGAACCGCTCATGGCTGTAATTTCCAAACAGGCTGCTGCCGTGGGAACGGATGGTTTTCTTGCTGGCATATCAAATGTGGCACGGACGTTCGCGCGAAACGTTGATAGCTTGATTTACAATCTGTTCGTTATTCAGGTAACACCGATGCCTGTGGTTATAGTCCAAAGAGTTGTCGCTCAGGATGCACCTGTTATTCCACCTCCAGCTCCAACTCCGACACCGACTGCT
>JBKJSQ010000019.1:0-3423 GCA_046594495.1 Minisyncoccia bacterium
CTGCATTTGAATGAACACGTACAACTCCTTGGAACTCGCAGCGAATCAGAAGTGTTGGCCTTGCTGCAACAGGCTGACGTCCTTTTACTTCCGAGTGTGGGAGCCGGGGAAGCGGCGCCAGTGTCAGTCATGGAGGCAATGGCGTGTGGCCTACCGGTGGTTTGCTCGAGGATTGGCGGTACACCCGACATGATCAGGGATGGAGAGACGGGTTACTTGGTTGCGCAAGGAGACTCACTCGGCATATCAGCGTTGTTGGCAAAACTAGCCGGCGATGTTGAGCTCAGGCTTCGAATTGGCGTCGCCGCGCGTCAGCATGCAGTGCTTGAATTCGACTGCAAGGTCCTGGGACGCCGTATGTGTTCGCTAATCAATCCGGAGCCAGATACTCCGTGAGAGCGCTGCTGATAGCTGAAGCCGCGAATCCTGAATGGGCCAGCGTGCCCCTGATTGGCTGGTCTATGTCGACTGCGCTGGCGCGTGTCTGCGAGGCTCACATCGTGACCCAAGTTCGCAACCGCGATGCATTTGTACGCGCGGGCCTTCGTGAAAGCGTCGACTTCACCGCGATCGACACCGAGCAATTAGAGGGCCCCTTGTGGAAAGTCGCGATGCGGCTCCGCGGTGGGACGAATGTAGGTTGGACCATGCAGACGGCGCTGTCCGCCATTTCGTACCCATACTTTGAGCGCTTGGTCTGGCGGCGCTTTCGCGCCGAGATCACCGCGCACCGCTTCGACGTCGTTCACCGCATTACGCCGTTGACACCGACGGCGCCCAGCTCGCTCGCGCGTCGCTGCGCCACAGCCGGCGTGCCTTTCGTTCTTGGGCCGCTGAACGGCGGCGTGCCATGGCCTAAGGGATTCGACGGCGCGCGCCGCGCGGAGCGCGAATGGCTTTCTTATGTGCGCTCGGCTTACCGGTGGATGCCTGGGTGGCATGCAACCTTCGAGCATGCCGCTGCCGTCATGGCTGGCTCAAGATTCACGCTCAGGGAGTTTCCTGCAGCGTATCGCAGCAAATACGTCTATCTTCCTGAGAACGCAGTTGACCCGGAACGTTTCTCGAAGCGCGCGGCTCAGTATGAGGGTGGCCTGCTGAGGCTTTGCTTCGTCGGCCGCCTCGTTCCGTACAAGGGCATTGACATGCTCGTCGAGGCTGCCGCGCCGATGCTTCGCAGCGGGGCAGCGCACCTTGACGTTGTGGGTGACGGGCCGATGATGCCTAACCTGGTAGAGCAAATCGCCGATTTAGGCGTGGCTGGTGCGGTTAAGTTGCATGGGTGGCTACCGCATGGCAACGTGCAAGATGTGCTGTGCACGTCACACGTGATGGCCCTGCCAAGCATTCGCGAATTCGGCGGTGGCGTAGTTCTTGAGGCGATGGCGCTCGGCGTAGTGCCACTCGTTGTTGACTATGCCGGGCCTGGCGAACTCGTCGACGATAGCGTTGGCTTTAAAGTCCCGATCGGCGATCGAGCTTCGATCGTCGAAGCGCTCCGAAGCATCATGGAAGCATTACCCGACGATCCGCCTGCCATACTTGCAAAGTCGCGACTCGCGGTTGAACGCATTAATGCGCAGTTTACGTGGAAAGCCAAAGCGAGCCGCGTACTCGACGTTTATCAGTCTGTCGTTGATCGGGTTATCTAGGGGATGTATCTCGCACTGGCTAACGCTTCAGTTTATCGACACACCTAAACGTTAGCAACGCGCGTCTCGTTGAAGTTGTTCAGTACTCGTATTAGGTGCCCGATGATGATATCTACCGAACTTGCCGGCTTCACCGAACGCAGATCTTGCATTAGTTGTGGCAGCGTTGCATATGTTGAGCTTTCTTCTGGGCGTTTCGATGAAGGACCACTGCAACGCTTTATAGAAGAAGACCCTTGGGGCGAGCATCCAGCACCCTTCCTTCGGGGTCAACGTTGGTCTTTTGTCGCCTGCAAGGATTGCGAGCAGGCATTTCACCGCTACATTCTCGATCCGATATGGAACGAACGGCGATTTTCTAAGTGGATGTCTCAAGCCGCAATTGAAGCATTTGAAAGACCGATGAAGACGGCTTCAAGTGAATTTGAGAAGGCCGCAGCCTATACCGCACACGTTCTCCAAATCGAGCATCTCACTCGTGCACAGCGAGGTTCGGATGCTCTTCGAGTGCTTGATTTTGGCTGTGGCTATGGCGGATTTTTATCCATGTGCTCTATGTATGGATTTGATGCGGTCGGTGTGGATAGGTCGTCCGCCAAGCGCGACAACGGTAGTTTCATCCGAGTGTTTCCCGAGATTGAGAACGTGGCCAAAATGGCACCATTCCACGCATTGACTCTATTTGAGGTTCTTGAACATCTCGATGATCCACACAGTCTGCTTCTTCGACTTCGTGATTTGCTTGTTGACGATGGGGTCCTGGTACTCGAAACTCCCGACTGCACCGGCGTTACAAGTATTGAAACGCGCCACGATTACTGCAAGATTCACCCGCTTGAACACATCAACGGATTCACACCAGTGACTTTAAAAAACTTCGCAATTCGATTAGGCTTCAAACCTATCGACAAGCCGATTGGTATCGTCGCGCAAGACTGGAAGGTCATTGCAAAAGCACTTACGAAACGCTTAACCGTTTTGCTGCGGAAACCGACTACGCAGTTGTACTTCCGCAAGGCCTGAACGCTATTTGTTACGGATCACTTTTGGTATAAGACAATGCTGTAGGTTTGGTACAGATTTTCGTCTGAGTCACCGGTCCCGGCAGTCGGGTAACTAACGAAAGGCATGCCGCCTTTGAACTTGATCCAGACGAGGTTGTTGGATTTATCTTGCCACATCAAGTCTCCTGCCGATTCTGCAACAGCTTGCAAGCTTGTCGCTGAGCGGAACCATCTGATTGATGGGTGGCTAGACCAAATTGCGGTGTCGACGCGCGGGTCGTCGCGGTTATGTTCGCGCCCTGCCAAGGTGTATCCACTGGGCGTTGCGCTTCCGTCAAAGGCCAAACCGACCACAAAGGCGTCCGTGGCTCGATAGCCGTTTGTCACCGACATTGAGAGGTAGCGGGGCGCTGGCTTGCCAGGAAACCGCAGGACGTAACTGCCATCTTGACGCGCTGCAAAATGCCGCATCCAACCGAAAAACGTTGAGTTGGCGCCGTCTTGCACGGCCCAAGTGCCGATCGTGTTGCCCGCGCTGTCAAGCCGCGTGGCCTCGATTGCCGATACGAATTGATAGTCGCTTGGGTCAAAGTCGGTCTTGAACCGGCCGATGCCGTAATACTCGCCATCGCAACTCTTTCCATTTTTGCCACTGGGCTCGACCCACTGACAATTCGCGCCTGCGGTTAGGAAAGGCACATCATAAACCCAGAATTGTCAGTGGGTCGAGCCCAGTGGCAAAAATGGAAAGAGTTGCGATGGCGAGT
>JBKJSQ010000109.1:0-3285 GCA_046594495.1 Minisyncoccia bacterium
CTGCATTTAAGATCAGCAGCAAATACAGCTCCTGTCGGATATATAACGAGAGTAGCTAAAAACGCCGCGGTATACACGAAAAAGGCGGCCGCAGAGCGACGCGTTAGCATCTTTAAATTGTAGCAGTAGAGCCACGCAATTAACCTCTTTGCGTGGCTCTACCTGTGGACGGTATTCTGTCTTTCTTTACGCAGCACAAGCGAGTGTCGGCGTATCGTTTTTAGGGCTCTCGAGTCCGACGGGATGAGAGTGGAGAAATTTTTGTCTCCCCAGCTAAAGTGAGCGAGCGAGTTCTCTAACGGAACCCTCGGCAGGAGTGGCGACGACGGACGGAAGAAAATTTCACCAGAAATTTTCTGTGGTTCCGATGGAGAATCTCGTCGCGAACGACTAATCCATTCCGTCCATTCCACCCGGCATACCTCCCCCCTTCTTTTCCTCCGGAAGATCTGCAATCGCAGCCTCGGTTGTGAGGAGCACCGCTGCAGCTGATGCCGCATTTTCCACGCCAAGTCGTGTAACTTTGACCGGATCAATAATGCCCGCTTCAATCATGTCCACGATTGTTTCAGTTGCAGCATCGAATCCCATTGTGTCTGCGCCGTTGATTTGTTCCACGAGCACCATCTCGTCTTCGCGTCCCGTGTTTCGCACAATTTGCTTAAACGGCATCGTGAGCGCACCCACGAGAATCGCATAGCCTGCAGCCATTTCTGTGCTGCCTGCCTTGGTGTGCTTTTCAATATTCTTGAAGAGCTTTGCAGACACCTTTACGAGCGATGCACCACCACCCGGAATAATTCCTTCTGCAATTGCAGCTTTGGTAGCGTTCACTGCGTCCTCGATTTTGTCTTTCAGATATTTTGCTTCGGTTTCAGTAGCAGCACCCACTCGTATTACCGCCACACCACCGGTAAGCTTTGCCACGCGCTCTTCGAGCTTCTCGCGGTCAAACTTCGAAGTCGTTGTTTCGAGCTGCTTCTTAAGCTGCGACGCGCGCTTGGTGATTTCTTTTGAATCACCCTTACCACCTACGATAGTGGTTGTGTCTTTGGTTGCAACCACACGATTCGCTCGGCCAAGCATCGAGAGCTCCGCTTTTTCGAGCGTGATACCAAGATCGTCTGTGATGAGCTGTGCACCGACTGTGACAGCGATGTCAGAGAGAAATTCTTTTTTGCGATCGCCGTAGCCCGGTGCCTTTACTGCGAGCACATTGAAGTTGCCACGAAGCCGGTTGAGCACGAGCGTTGTGAGCGCTTCGCCATCTACATCGTCGGCAATAATCACGAGCTCTTTCTTGCCTGACTGCGCCACCTTTTCCAAAAGCGGAAGGATGTCTTTGATTGAGGAAATTTTCTTGTCGGTAATGAGGATCGGCGCATCTTTTACTTCGGCCTCCATGCGTTCTGCATTGGTGATCATGTAGGCAGACACGTAGCCGCGATCAAACTCCATTCCTTCCACGTAATCAGTTTCGGTGCCAATCGATTGCGATTCTTCCACGGTTACCACACCGTCCTTGCCTACCTTTTCCACGATGTCGGCAATTGCCTCACCGAGTTCTCGACTCTCTGCAGAAATAGTTGCGATCTGTCGCACATCTTCGCGACCCTTAACAGGCTTCGCCATTTTCTTAAGTTCTTCCACTGCGTCCTTTGCAGCAGCTTCGATGCCTCGGCGCACCATCATGGCATTTGCCCCCATCGCGGTCTTTTTCAAGCCCTCTGTGATGATCGCCTGCGTGAGCACAACCGCAGTTGTGGTGCCGTCGCCTGCCTTGTCGTTGGTCTTGTTTGCCACTTCTTTTACGATAGAGGCCCCCATGTTTTCAAACTTGTCTGCAAGCACGATTTCTTTGGCGATTGAAACTCCGTCGTTGGTGATCGTTGGACCACCCCACGATTTATCGATTGCCACGTTGCGCCCTTTCGGCCCAAGCGTAACTTTTACTGCACCCGCCACGATGTCGACTCCGCGCTTAAGCGCTGCACGAACCTCTGAATCAAAAATTACTTGTTTAGCCATATTAGATTTTCTTAACGAATGAAATGAGTTTAGTAAATCTTATACCCGCCTAAATTTTTTAATTAAAAAATTTGGGTGGGTCAATAAATGAATAATCGCTGCGCTCATTTCATTTATTGATGATCGCGAGGATCTCGGATTCGCGCACGAGGAAGTGTTCTGTGTCGTCGTCTCCCATCGACACCTCGTTGTCCCACCCAGCGTTAAACACGACCGTGTCGCCCACACTCACCGACATTGGAATGAGATCTCCTTCGTCTCCAAATCGGCCGGGACCGATTGCAAGCACAATGCCAAGCTTCGACTTTTCCTTTTGGGCACTGTCAGGAAGAATGATGCCGGCTGCCGACTTCTTATCGGGAACATCTTTGCGCTGCACGAGTACACGGTCGGATAGCGGCTGCACAGGAGCATTTTCCGTCTTCTTTGCAGGCTTCGATGCGGTTTTTTTGGAGGCTGCTCGATTACCTTTTTTTGATACTGATTTCTTAGACTTTTTTGCCATATATGAGTGATATTACGTAAATAATCCTGCTGGATAGACGGATATATCTACCCGCGACGGGCGGATTGTACATGGCGAAGTCGCGGCATGCAATTTACGGTGCCGATTGACCCCGCGCCCAGCTTTTGTTAGGATTCTGCCACATGGATCTCGTCCAACAGGTGCTGCCATATGTGCAAATCGTACTCTCAGTACTCATCATTGTGAGTGTTATTTTGCAGCGCACCGGTGCCTCCTTGGGCGGAGCATTCGGAGCCGACAATTTCTCGTCTGGTTTCCACACTCGCCGCGGTTTGGAGAAGACCCTCTTCACCTCGACGATCGTACTTGGTGTTTTGTTTGCCGCTTCGGCACTCTTAAACTTACTCATTAGTTAAACGTTTTCACCGTTCGCCCGTGAGGCGACTGTGTGCATGCGCTATTGCGCTATGGACGACTCCTCCATTCATTCTCCCGCACTTCAAAAAAACCTGATCCGTGATCGCAGCGTACTGCGTTTCGGTGCACTCGACGGCCTGCTCGCTCGCTTTTCGCCTGCAGAACGGCTCATTTTATACGTGCTTACGATATTGCTGTCTGTTTCTGCGCTCGCACTCCTAGCGGGCGCAAATGAGACAGTATCGGTCAATGTACCTTCGCGCGGAGGCTCTATCGTGGAAGGATTAGTTGGTCCTGCACGATTCATCAATCCGGTGCTTGCAACCTCTGCTGCGGACAATGATCTCACGGCACTTGCCTATTCGGGACTACTT
>JBKJSQ010000121.1:0-4200 GCA_046594495.1 Minisyncoccia bacterium
ATCAAATCGGACCGTTTGCAAAGTCGGTGGACGATGCGCGAATACTATTCGAAGCAATTCGCGGACATGATTCAAATGACAGCACGTCCCTGCCTGCGCAGGCAGGGCTACCGGATGGATATGCGGTAGCGTATTCGAAACCGAAAGTTCTCGGAGTACCGCGAGCATTCTTACAAAAGGGATGCGATCCGGACGTACTCGAGCGGTTTGAAGCAACACTCGAACGCCTGCGAAAAGCTGGATATGAAATACGAGACATCGACATGCCGACACTCCCGCATTCGCTTGCGGTGTACTACATCATTCAACCCGCAGAAGCCTCAACTAATCTCGCGCGCTACGATGGTATTCGATACGGACTATCAGTACCCGCAGAAACGATCGGCGAAGTGTATGGCCAGACTCGAGGCGCGGGCTTTGGGAGGGAGGTGCGACGCCGAATTCTCATCGGTACGTTTGTGCTCTCGTCGGGATACGCAGATGCCTACTATCGAAAAGCGCGCGATGTGCGTGCCACCATCCGCAAAGAATTTGAAACAATATTTGCAGGCGGGATAGATGCGGTAGTAACGCCGACGACGCCGTCGCCCGCATTTAAATTCGGTGCAAAAAGTGATCCGGTGGCGATGTATGCCGAAGACGTATTTGCAGTGCCCGTAAATCTTGCGGGTATTCCGGGAATGTCGGTTCCGTGCGGAGCGGTAATGCGCGACGACGTTTCGCTACCTGTCGGGTTCCAAATAATTACCGCGCACGGTAATGATGCAGCGTTGTTCAATATCGGGGCCGACGTTGAGCGGGGCGCGCTATAATCGATAGATGGAATCCACCGCGAACGGCGTCGGTTGGCTCACCGGATATATCGGCGATGTCATTTTTAAATATATTCCTGCAACAATCGCCGTGCTATCCGGCAACGCCCCGGAAGTGGGGATCGTAAATCCGGTAACTGTGCCTATTACTCGGCCGGTAACCACCGATCAGCTGGTTAATTTTTTGAGCGTTACCTCTCAGCCGGGCGTTATGGACGAACTGTATCGCTGGTGGGGGACACTTGTAATTTTATCCGTTCTCTTCTCGCTGTTCCTTATTGCGGGGACTATCTATTCGGTGATACGCATCTTTCAAATTCGGCGTCACGAGGAAGAGCGATTTGTAGCAGCGGCACATCCCGTTGCTGCGCGCGATATTCCAAAAGCACAGCTTCGTTGGAACCGTATCAAGGAAGAAATCTCTTCGGAAAATGAGCAGAGTTGGAAACTCGCTATATTGGAGGCAGACATTATGCTCAACGAACTGCTGGATGTGCTCGCGTATCGAGGTGAGACTATGGCAGACAAAATGAAGCAGGTAGAGCGTGCAGACTGGAAAACTATCGATCTTGCATGGGAGGCGCACAAAGTGCGAAACTCAATCGCGCACCAAGGCACGATGGTGCGCTTAGGAGATCGCGAGGCGAGGCGAGTGATTGGACTCTATGAACAAGTGTTCAAGGAGTTTCAGTTTGTGGAGTAATACGAGCCACGCTTGAAACTGGGATTGTATTCCGCTATTGGATGAGAGGTTAAAAATTGCGATAGCCGGCACCCTGTAGTACAATCCGCCCCGATAGCGGGGTGGAGCAGTAGTAGCTCGCAAGGCTCATAACCTTGAGGTCGCGGGTGCAATTCCCGCCCCCGCAACAAATAACAAAAAGACCCTTCAAGGGTCTTTTTGTTATTTGTTCGGGAGCAACAGCGGAGCTGTTGCGGGCGGGAATTGCAAGGTTTTGCGTGGGTTCCCGCAAGCTTGCGGGATCGCAAAACCAGGGCCGAGCGGAGTTTTTCGCGACGGAGAAAAATGAGCGCTTGGCCAATCCCGCTTTTCGTGAGGGAATTGCAGGATTGTGCGGGGACCCGTTCACCAGAACGGGTCGCAGAATCCCGGTCCTCGACACTCAATTTCGACGGAAATTAATCGTCGAGGAAATTCCCGCCCCGCCCCAATCCCTACGACTCAGAAATAACCCCAATTACCATCTGCGCCATCGTTGCAAGTGCAAAACAGAGTGCGGCAAAAACAAATAATTTCCATTCAAAAAAGAGCGTGAGCCGGCCGAGCGAATACACAAGAAAGATAAAGGTGAGCGGCCAGACGAAGAACGAGTTGATCGCCATGATAGCGCTCCACATAGCGCTATGCGAGCAGTGTGCGTACTTTCGCCACGATTTCCTTCGGCTCGAACTCAACTTTCACCATGTAATCAATTGCGCCGAGTTCGCGGCCTTTCTGTATGTCTTCGGGTTGGCCAAGATTGGAAAGAATGACAACGGGGATGGATTTAAGAGCCTCGTCGGCTTTCAGGGTCTGAAGCACTTCAAAACCGTTCTTTCGGGGGAGTAGAATATCGAGTAGTACTAGGTCTGGTCGGACTTCTCGTGTCACTGCTACAGCCTGTTCGCCGTCGAACGCGTTTGCTACTTCGAATCCGGCTTCTGAGAGCTCACGAGAGAGGATAGAAAATATGAGTTGGTCGTCCTCCACAATCAGTACTTTTTTCATACGTATCTACAGTATAGCCCTTTATCTGGCGCTTTCCACAAGGGGATGTGTTATGGGCTACTGGGCTAATTCCACAGTGGACGTCGACTCAGTGAGTGTGGCATTCGCTTCAGTGCCAGAGAAACTGTATAAGCGGGGAAACTCGTAGATGCGCATCAGACTCGCTGATGCTTTCATATCCTGATACTGCATCCCAAGGTAGAAAAAGAGCGCGGGAATAGCTCCCACAAATAGTACAATTGCGAGCATTCGCGAAAAAGGGGTTACTACGTGCCATTGGAGCATGGGTTAAGTATAGCGTTTCAACAGTTCAATACGCTACACTGTGTGCATGAGCGAGCGAATATCAAAGCCTGACGCCGAGAAACTGGAAACAGTTAAGAGAGATGCATTCGAGCGGCTGTGTGTAGGTAGACCTGATGCGGTCATTATTCTTGCCAGAGATATTGTCAAAAACGAGGCAACAAGTCGTATGCAGTCGGGGAGTTATGGAAATGTAGATATTCACGGAATGATGGGGGGTGCCAAAGCACGCACTATCGCCGGTGCTGAAATGCACAAGGTCTTTCCCGACGCGACCATCGTTGCGAACAGTTGGATAAAAACGGAGCCGGTCAGCTACGCTCGCGTGACTGCTGATGAATTAGAAAAAAGAGGCGTCGATAAGAACAGTATTATTCTGCAAGAACAATCCTACTCAACATTTACGGAACTCATAGAGCTGATCAAGCTCATCGTCGCACATGATTGGAAACATGTTTCTATTGTTGTAAATGAATTCAGCATTCCTAGAGCAAAGGCTATGCTAGAGCATATCCACGAGCTGCATGATCCGAACGGGTACTCGCGTCAACCGGATGTCCAGCAGTCACTGCGCGCGTTTAAAGAAATGACAGATACAAAAATAGTTTTTGTATCTGCGGAGGAAGTGTTGCTTGCAACAAGTACGCATTACAAAAAGACAATTACCGAGGCGCGGCAACTACCCCAATGGCAGGTAACGATGGAGCGGGAAGAAGCGGCTGCACAGCAGGTTCGTGACGGAAAATATTGGCAAAATTTACCATCCACGTTTGTTAAACAATAGGTCGGGGAGCCCACTCCGGCGTTCGAGTCCCGACGCAGAGCGTCTCACTCGCTGCTTCACTGTGCACATGAAAAACGCCCCGAAGGGCGTCATTCATTTGCGCGATATTGTGGCCGCTGTTGGAACTAAAATTAAAGACCATTCAACCCGTATTTATTTCCCTGTGTTGCGTCCGCCTCAGGTGGTTGAATGAGGAAGAGTCGGCGCTCCTGCGTATCAATAAGCGCGTCGAGGTTACCCACCGCGTCTGGGCCGAGAGCGACGGTTGGCTCAATCCCAAGAGTTTCTCGAATATTCCGACGCAAAAAATTGCTCATGAATTCGTACTCCTCCTCGGAACTACCCGTTCCATAGTCTCTTCCAGTGACTCCGCCGAATATGAGTGCATCCGCAGTTCCTGGCTCAAGCTGGGACGCCATATTTTGTAAAACGTGCGGGAGCACATCTTTAAGTCCATCGTGAATAGCTCTGGCCGGATGATGTGTAAGTATGGAGATGTTTTTCCCAGTGCCCTTATCAGTACCCACGACAACAAGACCAAGACAGTTTGCGTAGTCGTACGACTGTTTGTT
>JBKJSQ010000140.1:0-5461 GCA_046594495.1 Minisyncoccia bacterium
TCTGCTTCACGAGGTACACCGCTTCGCGTCTGACGCGGGGCAGTGCTGGATTCTTTGTATATGCCATGTACGCCATATTCGCAGGTGGGGTGATTCCAAGCTATTGAAACATTGCGAATATTTGACCAAGTAGGCAAATAATGGTATAGATTCCCGAGACAAAAAACTCGGGGAGAATGCAGTGAATGGATCTTGGGTAACACTCGCGCTCGTTTCGGTGGCGTTACTCACGCCGCCGTGGCTTGCTATACCGTACTTCAATCGCCACTACGGAGTGAGCGGAGGCGTGTTCGTGATCTGGTACTTTCTTGGTGCCGCCGCGAGCATTGCAGTGTTCGAAGGCGGTAGCGGAAAGCTTGTACCATCGTGGGGAGTTGTAGCTGCGATCGTTGCAATCGGCCTCACCTTTGGTGGCATCGGCAACAACGCCATATTCACCGCAGTCGCAAAAGCACCGAATCCGGGGCTTGCGGTTGCGATCATGAATCTCACAGGGCTCACGACGCTCATTGCGGCAGTCGTACTTGCCGTGCTGTGGCCGTCGCATTTCCCGAAAGAAATCGTAAGTGTTCAATCTGTCATCGGATCAGTGCTGATCATTATCGGCGCTGGTCTCATCGCAATGAAATAAGGAGAAGAGACGATGAAAAATATTGTGATCCTGCACGGCTACACACTGGCGGAGACCGGCGAAGACACCATCAATCGTGACGGAATTGTGCAGGTGGCAAAATTTCACGATTGGTACCATGTGATGGAGGGGCATGAGAGTCGACTTGGTAGAATTCCGACGGCGCTCGACCTCGCACGACACCTGAAAGCCGATCATCTCATTTTCACGACCGGCGCGTCACGTGAGCCGAATGGAAAGTGGGAAGCCGAGGTGATCTACGAGATCACACAGCGTTACTACAAGCGACTGCTTTCGCAATTTCCTCATCGCTTCAACAAGCGAACGTGGCGGAGCGAGCAGGCGTATCGGCGATGGCTCGAGGGCATCGCGCGCTTTGACACGACGAGCAAAAACACGTCAGAGTGTCTGCAAGTTGTTCAACAGATGATCCGCCAAGACGTGTTACAGCGACGCGAGCGCGTCATGGTGTACAACGTTTCGTCGGCGAACCATATGCCGCGCATTCTGCGAGACGCGGGGGTAGCGTTCAAAATAGGTACTCATGACGCACCGCTCTTGCAGTACGTCACCATGATCGGTGTGCCTGCGGAGACCTGCTACGGCGAGCGGTTTGTAGGCGACACCAAGGTCGACGACCTCGGCCGGTCGCTTTTTACGAAAGCGGAGCTCCGTGTGGAATTCATGCGAGAATTCAACATTAGCAAGGGAGTTCAAGAATACGAATAAAAGTACATTAAGAATGAGCAGCGCGGGAGCAATCCCGCGCTGCTTTCTTTTTGTGTGGAGTTCGTTACGATGCTCGGGATGAAGAAGATTCTTATTTTCTCGCTTACGTATCACCCATTTGTTGGCGGGGCGGAGGTTGCAATCAAAGAGATAACCGACCGCCTACCGGAATACGAGTTCCATATGGTTACGCTTCGCTTTGATAGCACGCTCCCGCGCGTCGACATGATGGGGAATATTACGGTGTATCGTATCGGTCCCTCCATTCCGAATGCGAAGGTCTCAGACCGCAATATGCCGTTTATGCTCAGGCTTGCTAAGTGGACGTACCCCATAAACGCCGTACTCACTGCGCTCGTGCTCCATCGTTCTGAACACTACGACATGACGTGGTCGATGATGGCGAATCACGCGGGATTCGCAGGAATGTTTTTCAAACTATTGCATCCGAGTGTTCCGCATGTACTCGAGCTTCAAGATGGTCGCGCATTTTCAGATATGAAAGAGCGTCAGCCGATTTTGCGACTCATCTGGCCGCTCTATGCCCGCGTGTACCGCTGCGCTAATTCGATAAAGGTGATTTCCAACTTTCTCGTCGGCGAGGTACAGAAGCTCGGTGTGTCCGTTCCAGTGCACATCATTCCCAACGGCGTCGATGTCGCGAAGTTCTCCGCGCCAGTTCCCGACGAAACGATTGCGGATCTCAAGAACAAATTCGGAAAGAAAATGGGTGATGTAATTTTGTTTACCGCATCACGCCTTGTACTCTCGCGCGGCGTGGAAGACACGATTCGTGCGCTCGCGTATTTGCCCCAGAATGTCCGGTTTATAGTCGCGGGCGAGGGTGATGACAAACAGAAGCTCGAGGATATCGCACGAGCGTCAAAAGTATTTGAGCGGGTGCAGTTCGTCGGCCACGTTGACCACCCAGAGCTACCTGCGTATTACAAAGCATCCGATATTTTTGTGCGACCCTCAATCATTGAGGGATTCGGAAACGCGTTTGTCGAAGCCTTTGCCGCGGGCATTCCGGTGATTGCGACGCCGGTCGGCGGAATTCCCGACTTTTTGTTTGACCCCGAGCGAAATCCCGACAAAGCGCCGACGGGATTGTTTTGCGATGTGCAAAATCCCGAATCGATCGCAAATGCAGTACAGCGATATATAGATACTCCTGCACTCGTTTCTGAAGTGGTCGCCAATGCAAAAGTGCTTGTGGCCGAAAAATATGATTGGACAAGCATCGCGAACATGCAAAGGGATCAACTCTTTGCATCACTAATCGCGAAGTAACATATGCGATTTCCACGTGCGAGACACGTGGATAACTTGTGCTAGCGGACACATACATCCGGTGATAGCGTGAGCATAGGCACGATGTTGTGTCGTCTTCAAGAGAAAAGGAGAGTCAGAATGATCATCTGCACCCCAAGGCCGGAAGCGGATGCCCGACACCTCCAGCCTCCCGACGCATTCACTGACATCGCCCGATTCTGGGCAGGCGTTTTAGATACGACCGTTCTTCTGCCGTTCAATCTCTGGTTCGCACACGTCTTCAAGACAAGCGAAACGCCAATCAGGGACGAAGCAGTCTAATCGCCTGCTCGCAATCTTTTTGATGGCGTGCCACTCCTCGTGGCGCGCCATCGTGCTTTGCGCTATGGTGCCTTGTATGAAAGTGGTTATCGCAACCGGCATTTTCCCGCCCGAGGTGGGCGGGCCTGCGCAGTATTCAAAAAACCTCGCAGATGCGCTCTCAAAGCAGGGGCATGATGTACGAGTCGTTTTGTACGGTTCGCTCAAGACCTGGCCTTCAGGTCTCCGGCACGCACTTTATTGCCTCAAGCTCATCCGACACTCGTTCGGCGCCAAAACAATTATTGCGTTCGATACCTATTCTGTCGGACTGCCTGCAACAATTGCGAGCATTATTACGCGTGCGCCGGTCATCATTCGAATCGGCGGGGATTTTATATGGGAAATGTATACAGAGCGCACCCAGGACCTCTTGCCGCTGCCGTACATTTATAGCGAACGAAATCGCTGGGGTTCAAAGGAGCGACTGATATTCGTCATACAAAGCTGGGTCATACCGCGGGTGAATCTCGCGTTCTCATGCGAATGGATTCGCGACCTCTGGCAGACGGTGTACACACTTGATGCCGCACACGCACACGTGATAGAAAACCCCATCGAGGCGAAGCTCGTCTCAAAAAATCCTGTTCGAAAGAATTTTGCCTTTTACACTCGGCAGATTGCGCTCAAGAACCACGACGCATTCCGACGCGCTTTTACGCGCGCAAAGAATCTGCATCCCGACATCGAACTCGAAGAGGGTATGGTTTCGCATGATGATTTAATGCGCCGCATGCAAGAGTGCTATGCGGTCGTGCTCCCGTCCGTTTCCGATGTAACACCGAACTACATCATTGATGCGATTCGTTGCGGGAAACCCTTCCTCCTTACAAAACATAGCGGCTATGCGGAACGGTTCAAGGATTACGGTGTGATTGTGGATCCGATGAGCGAGGAAGACATGACGCGAGGCGTTATGGCCCTTGCCGAGCCGAACACCTACGAAATGTACAAAAAGCGACTCGCCGAGTTTAACGAGGTGCGCACGTTCGACGATATAGCGGACGACTTTCTGAAGATCGTCAGTTAATCAGTTTATTTCTTTGTTGCCTTCACAATAAAGGCGGTACCCAAAAATCTGAGCGGAGTTCGATCAAGGTGTTCAAACACCTTCGACGTCCACACGGTGAACCGTGGTAGAAATCTGTCGATGGGAAACGGAATGAGTTTGAAATTGTAGTAAAGCACCTCGGTTGGTTCGAATCCGTGTGCTCGGAACTGTTCGAGCGTGCGCTTAACGGTGTACTCGCGGTGCAGCAGGAGCGGTGTTTTGCCCGGACGGGCCACAAAGCGCAAAAACCGGTTCCATATGCGCCACGGACTCCAAACGTTTGGATACGTGATAATCGCGGTGCCACCGTCTTGTATGATGCGATGCATTTCTTTTAAATACCGCGGTTCATCATCGAGGTATTCAATGAGGCCCATCGCGGTTACGATGTCGTACTGTTTGTCAGGAACGGAGAGTGCATACGCATCGCCAACTGCGCAGGTAACCATTGCATCGTCCAGTAATACTTTTGCAGCGAGCTCCACCATGTCGGGGGCAGCGTCTATCGCGGTTACGCGATAATTTTTTGCGCGGAGTCCTTTGATCATAATGCCCGGCCCACAGGCGAGATCGAGAATGTGCTTGCCGTCGCCGCTGGGAAGCATGTTGAGCACTTTGTCGCGACGTACACGAAAGGAATACCCCTCAGGCGTTTCCTCGGTGTACCACCCGAGATATGTCTTGCTTAAGTCATTAAAGTAGGTAACCTCAGTTCTCATTTTGTTTGTATCTGTCATAGTAATGATTTCATGAATAATCGCACGCCGGATACTATGTTGGCAAATACAGCAAAGTCTTCAGTCGCGTCGAGTGTAAACCTATGCAGTCGGAGCTGCGGCGTTGCGAGAGAATTGACTCCCTCGATTGTGGTTAATGCGTGCGTAAAACCCGCTGCGGAAAGGATCGTTTCGGTCTCACTGTTCCAGTCGTCGGCCTGCCCATTCGGATAAGCAAATACAGGTGTCACGCGAATACCGAGTGTCTCTAAATCGTGTCGCGAGCCTTCTATCTCATCGCGCTGCACATCTGCAGTCTGTCTGGAAAGAATCGGGTGCGTTTTTGTATGCGCACCAAATGAAATGCCATGCTCCTGCATTTCGAGGATTTCAGTGTGCGTGAGCGGCTCGTACACGACACGGTCTTCAGCGAAGTCTTCAAACTTGGTCCATCCGACTTGTTCTACGTTGCGTAAATCGTGCTCGCGCATTGCGGGGGTGAGCGTTTTAAAGCGGGCACGTGTTTCAGTATCAAGTGCAATTTTCTCCGCATACGCACCTTCGTCTTTTCCGATCGCATATTCGAGCCGGTCCACCCACAGTGGAATTGACCGGCATACAAAATCAGTTGCAAGGTACATCGTGGCAGGGATGGAGCGCGCATAGAGCTCCGGATATGCGTGCATATAAAAATTGCGG
>JBKJSQ010000021.1:0-7790 GCA_046594495.1 Minisyncoccia bacterium
CCGCTCACTCCTGCCGCGACATCTCTGAAAATTCGGTGCTCTCAACCGAAATCCAGCCGTTGGCGCAACGCCTCTCCTACCTCGAGTCGCAATCGCAGGTCAACGAAGACGAGCTCATTGGCCTCAAGCGCTACTATACGTTGCTCCAGATCAAGGATTTGCTTCTCATGCAAAAGGTAGCAGAAAAGTGCAAATTGAAACCGGTGTTTATACTATACTTCTACTCGAACGCTGGTGATTGCGAAAACTGCGAACAACAGGGCTATGTGCTCACGGGCCTCTCGCAAAAGTATCCAAACCTCCGAATCTACTCGTTTGACTACAACTTGAGCCTTTCCGCACTACAAACGCTCATCGACATCGACGGTATACGCGACGAAATGCCCGCGCTCGTGATAAACGACTACGTGTACTACGGATTGCACACTATGGACGATATCGAGCAAATTCTCCCAGAACTAGCGACGCTTGAAATATCGACGAGCACCAAGGCGACCACAACGAATACGAAGAAGAAATAATGGTGTATCAAAGAGCCGGGCATTCGCGCCCGGCTTTTTTGTTCTGTCTTATCGCCATTTGGCGACGAGTGCTTCTAGGATTTTGCCGGCCTGCCCTTGGGTCGGCCCATGCGTTAAATCCCATTCCGGAGGCAATTCAAAGACCATCAGCTGCAGCTTGACTGCAGTGTACACAGGAATCTCTCCGAGCAACGCAGCCGCTCCTTGTGCAAACCTTTGACGAAGGTCAACCCTCAGCTCGGGATCGAGCGATGCCTTGAAGTTGAATATGGCTGCCTCAACGCGCGAGAGGAATTCGAGATGCCCCTCAAGTTTACGGAACGGGAAATTACCTGATGGCCGGATTCGATATTCGCCGCCGGCACCCTGAAGCCACATACTCGGATGAAATCCGATCTGTTCCTCCTTAAATCGGTAGCCTTTTGGCCGACTCAGTTCGAACGAGAACACTTTGCCACCGCTCGTTTCTACGACGGCTCGCTGCCCGTTACTTGAGAACTGAGCAATGGATTTTTTAGGCACTTCGTTGTGTATGCAGTTGGTTGCCATGCGAACCCCCTCTTTCAGCAGTCGGCAAAATACCACATGATTTCCGAGATGTCACTCATATAGGACACGGGTTTCTCGTGCTTCATCTACCAAATACATAGTTTTGATTTTGTATCCTCAGAAATACGCCATGGCGTACTTCTGAGGATATTCCGCAAACACACTGTTTGCACACCTCACTTATTTTGAGGCGCTTTCCGGACGCGGCGTCAGCTCACTAAGTATATTTAGCGTCTTCGCGCAAAAATACTAAGTGGCTCCTGCCCGGGCTCGCGGTCGCTGCGCGACATCGCTCCGCCTTTCGATTCCGGACGCACAGTGCGCAGGCACTGTGCTAAAGCGTGCACAAATAAATTGATTTCCAAATTACTCTGACGGGAGCCGCTTATCTACGCAGGCCCCCGACCCCCGCTTAAGGAACCAAAGGTTCCTTACGTCGCTCCGCTCCTATCCTCCTGAACGGGGGCCTGCTGAAAGCGGCTCCAATAGGAAAAGCCGGCTTTCGCCGGCAATTTTTTCCTATTGGAGCCGCTTTCCGGACTCGAACCGGAGACCTTCGCTTTACAAAAGCGTTGCTCTACCAACTGAGCTAAAGCGGCGTGTGTTCGAAACAATAGCGTACTTTCTGCTGCACTCAAAGCGAGGATGGAGTTTCGTTTTTCGGGAATTCGTAGGCCGGCCGGGCCGAGACTAAGCGCTGAGCGAGCACGCTCCCACATTAATTATCTGGGCGACCCGAAAAATGTTACTCCTCCGAGCGCTCACCGTTATTCTTATAGTCACTTACCCCCTTCAAAAACTCCGACTTCGTCTCGCGACGCTGGAAGCTGCCTTTGGACGACACGAAATCAGCAAATCGGTGCGCTTGATCCTCGAGCGTGCGAGCGAGCTCTGCCATGCCGAGCGCACCTTTGTGGACCGCACGCATTGAGACGTGCGCAACTGCCGGCGGAAGCTTCTCGAGTTGCGTGCGACCATCCACAAGTGCATCCTTCAGGTTCAACGCTGCGTTATCGGCAAGTTGGCGGCCTCGGGCACCGAATTTGTTGCCGCGACGCTCTTCCATTGCACGCAGCACAAAAAGCCCAATGATGAGAACCAGCGAGACGAAAAAGATGATCGTCGCGAGCATACTGAATTATTTAACTGAAAGGCGCTCGAATCGAACGATTTCTACTCGCTCACCAAACTTCTGCGACGCTTGCGCAAGCAATTCGCGAATCGTTATATCGCCATTCTTTACGAACGGCTGCTCCATAAGCGCTCGCTCCGCTACGTAGGCATCGAGCTTACCTTGAATTGCGATCTCTTTCTTTGCATCAGGCACGTTCGCCGCCTCGGTGGTAAACACTTCGCGAGCTGCACGAATATTGTCTTCGGTTACGTCGTCCTTCGATTTGAAGATTGGCTTCATTGCTGCTACGTGCATCGCTACATCGTAGGCAATCTTGGAGAATTCTTCGTTCTTAGATACGAAGTCGGTTTCGCATCCGAGTACCACAGCTCCCACAACGGCGCCGCCTGCGTGCACGTATGCTGCCGCTACGCCCGCGCCGAGCTCGCGATCACCTTTCTTTGCAGCGATTGCAGCAGACGTCTTTCTGAGTATAACTTTTGCCTTCTCCACATCGCCTGCTGCTTCTTCGAGTGCCTTCTTGCACTGCATTACCGAGATACCTGTTTCGTCGCGAAGTGCCTTGATAAGTTCTGTAGTGATTTCTGCCATAGGGTTTGTATTATACGTTATTAAATTTTCGAATGAAAAATGCGGGTGCGATTCCCGTGACCTGCATGCACTGATGTGCACGGGTTAATACCTTTCGATACTTACGCTGTTGCCTTGACTGGTGCCTTTTTGCCGTCGGTGACAGCAGCAGCAACCTCCTCAGCAAACAGTCGGATTGAGCGTACCGATGTGTCGTTTGCCGGAATCGGATATTGCACAAGCGAGAAGTCGCAGTCAGAGCTTGCAAGCCCGACGACCGGAATCTTAAGCTGATTTGCTTCTGCAACTGCAGTGAACTCGTGTCGTGAATCAACTACAAAGAGTGCGCCTGGAAGATCGGTCATGGTGATGAGTCCGCCGAAGCGTGCGGTCAATTCGTCGATTTCGCGATCAATCATCAAGCGTTCGCGCTTGGTGTACTTTTCGAGCTCACCTGATTCGCGCTCCTTCATGAGCTTTTCGAGGAGCTCTAATCGCTTGCGGATATTTTTGAAATTTGTGAGGGTGCCACCGATCCATCGTCCAGCAACAAACGGCATGCCCACCTGATTTGCAAGCGATTCAACGGTAGAGATGGCCTCGTTCTTGCCGCCTACAAAGAGAACCTGGCGGCCGGTTGCAACGAGTGCTGAGACAAATGCCTTTGCAGATTCCAAGCGCTGTTCGGTGAGTTCGAGATCAAAGATGTCGGTGCGGTCTTTTGTGGAAAAGATATACGGCGCTGCTGTCGGATGGCGGCGTGCGCGAGGAAAACCGAAATGCGCGCCGGCTTCGAAGAGTGTCTTAATATCGCTGAGTGACATATGGCAAATTAAATGCCGCAGGTGCGGCGTGGGGGCATACTAACAGACCTAGTCTTCCTCCGCAACCGCCGGGTCGCCGCCCTCGGCCTTGGCCAGTGCCTCAAGAATTGGTCCCAGACGGCCCTCCATGATTGCTTCGATGTTTGACCACGATTCTTTGATGCGATGGTCGGTTACACGGTCCTGCGGAAAGTTGTAGGTGCGCACCTTTTCGGAACGGTCGCCGGTACCTACTTGCGATTTGCGATCTGCTGCACGCACGCGAGCCTCGGCTTCGTCCTGCAATTGCTGCAGCTTCGAGGTAAGCAATTGGAGAGCCTTTTCGTGGTTTGCATTTTGTGAGCGCTCAGAAGTGGAGCGCACATCGAGCCCTGTCGGCTTGTGAATAAGACGCACCGCTGTTTCTACTTTGTTTACGTTTTGGCCGCCTGCACCACCGGAGCGGGATGTTTCGCGCTCAAGATCGGCGGGATTAATTACGATTTTAGTGCGCTTGTAGAGCGGCATAATAGCGACTGATGCAGTGGATGTGTGGATACGTCCCGCTTTCTCTGTGGCGGGTACCCGCTGCACACGGTGTACTCCGGTTTCCCACTGCAATTCACGGTACACATCGAGGCCCTTAATTTCAAATTGCGCTTCTTTATACCCGCCCGTCATACTGCGTGATTCGTCGAGTGACTTGGATTTCCACCCCTTTGTTTCTGCGTAGCGCAGATATGCGCGAGCAAGCTCCTCGGCAAAAAGCGCTGCCTCGTCGCCGCCTACGCCGGCACGCACTTCGAGCACAATTTCATTCGGCCATTCACGCTCGTTTGGGTTGCCCACAATCTGCTCGATTTGCTTCATCAAATTCTGCTTCTGCTCTTCGATATCGGTGAGCTCCTTTTCGGCGAGCTCTTTCATTGCAGGATCCACCTCCACGAGCTCTTCCGCATCTTTTTCTGCCTGTGTGAGCCGGTTCCATTCCACGATCAAATACGAAACCCGCGGATCATCCGCGTAATCTTTTGGGTCGAACGATTTGTCGGTCATGGCAATAGTGTACAGGGTAATAACAGAACGCGACCCACAAGTGGGCCGCGTTCGGTCAGAGTCGCTATTTATTTTTCTTCGCGATGCGCTGCTTGAACTTTTCAACGCGACCAGCGGTGTCGATAGTCTTTGACTGTCCGGTGTAAAACGGGTGAGATGCAGAAGAGATTTCTACCTGAAACACTGGATATTCCTTACCGTCTTCCCATTTGTCGGTCTTGGAGGTTTCGATAGTAGAACCAATCAAAAAACGCTTCCCCGAGGTTACGTCCTCGAAGATTACTGAGCGATATGCTTCTGGGTGCAGATCCTTTTTCATGTCGCGAAAATATAGCATGTTCCGGGCAGATTTCAACCCCCGGCCTATCCCGGCCATCAAATACTCGATTTCTTGACAGACAATTCCCCAGCCCGCACAGTACCTGTGGCCCCATATAAGGAGACAAATCAATGCGGATGCTCGTCCTCGCATTCCTTTCCCTCACGCTGCCCTATGGTGTGGCATCTGCAGAGCAGAAAGCGTCACCGCCAGCTGAAAATTCAAGTACAGTCGTCCAAACCCACACCACCGACATTTTTGTCGATGACATGGAGCAGAAGCTTATTGAACGCGGAAAGAGCTGCGCCACAAAAGCTTCAATTGCATCGACCAAGACTGCATGCCGCCAGGAGGTCTGGAATATCTACAGTACACGCGCGATGATGAAATTCACCTGCCTGCAAGCCGCCGCGCAAGCTGAGCAGGCTATGCCGAATACGCTCACAGAAAAGCTAGCACAGGCCTGTAGAGAGATGGTGAACGGCACCGATAACTTTGTTCACGAGGTACTTGGAATCAGTCGCGATTCTCCAGTGAAATCGAAGTAAAAGAACGGAGGCTACGATGCGTGGATTGATTGGCATGTTCGTTGGGGTTGTATGCGGACTGTTCGTGAGCGTCGTCGCGTGGAATCCCGAATTCGTCTACCCGTTCTCGCAAGAATGGAACGAGTGGGAAGTCGTGAGCGACAACGTCGGACCGAAGTACAAGACATCGCTCAAATGGTATCCGGTAGTCGAATGCACGGTCGTACCACGGGTAGTCGACGGTCGTTCATCGATGGCTCGTATCGACATTCGCTGGAGCGGTCTCTCGATGCTCCCGCTGCTTACGCAAAGCGGAGTCGCCCGCCTTGATTACGAATGTGTCTCGCACTTCAAGACTGCGCACCTGCGCAAGTAATGGAAAACAAATGAAAAGACTCGGAGATAATCCGGGTCTTTTGTTATTGTCCGAGGAGTACGTTGATGTCGGCTTGATATTGGTCGCGGTACTTCATCACGCCGCTTCCATAAAATGAGAACGCGGGCTTGTTCCAGTTGCCTCCCGCAAAGTATCGAAGCGCAGCACGACGCTCGGATTCGCGCGTGCCCTGATCGGCGCCGTTATCTGCCATCAACATTCCGGTTGCAAAGATGGCAGTGCGAGCCTGCCACGGATTTGGTGGATTCTCTCCCGTTGCCGCTGCAAGACGTGCTTTATAGAGCACCCACGTTGATGGAATGAATTGCGCCGGTCCCATTGCACCGCCGTACCCAACCGATTGCGGACACGATACCACTTGTGACGACGGATCGATGCCGAGCTCCGCCGTGATCGCCATGAACGGATCAACATCGCGCTCAGGCTTCATTACCCCCTTAATAAGGGTGCCAGAATTCTTGCCTTTGCCATCGCCTTTGCTGGGCGAATTAGTGAGGAGGC
Organism: Minisyncoccia bacterium; assembly: GCA_046594495.1. GTDB lineage: Bacteria > Patescibacteriota > Minisyncoccia > Phycocordibacterales > UBA2100 > UBA10103. Next base: position 6,379 of record JBKJSQ010000021.1, read on the forward strand.
ATTTGCCCACGTTTTCGCCAAGATTCGTCTCTTGTCTCAAAACCGCAAGAATGAGTGCCGGCTCAACTCCCGTTTTTAGCGATGCATCTTTCGCGTATTGATATGCGGTACCGAAGGGGATTGCGCCACCGTCTCGAAGCCCGAAGAGGGCACTTTTAATTTGCGTCGCGGTGCGCTGCTTCTCGGCGATTACCTTTTGGTAATTCGCCTCTTGTCCTTTCGCCACTTTTACAAGCGTCTTCTTTTCGGCTTCGGTTTGCTGCAGGTCCTTCTTCTGCAATTGCTGAAGTTGGAGTAAATCTGCCTCCTCCATTTTCTTTTCCTCGAGTGCGTTCTTTCGGGATGCTAAGTCAGAGCGAGTAGCAGCCATCACGTTAAACGATTGATCGAGCGCGAGCTGAATACGCTGAAAGTCGTCGATGTCTTCAAAGAGCTCGGTGATTGATTTGCCGAGCGCGAGTTCGACAAGCGTTGTGTCGTCGATCTCTCGTGTCAGGCGTAAAATTTGCGCAAGCGATTGTTGCGACGCAGAAACCTTTGAATCCAAGTTCCCGATCCCTCGCTGCAATTCGCCCACATCGCCATTGATTTGTTTGATCTTCAAATCGCGCTGCTTTATGCCGAGTTGTGCCTGCGAAATTTTCGAGTTTAAGACCGACACATCGCGCTCGAGCGAGGTGCGCTCTTTCTGCGTCACGCTGAGGTCTGTCTTATTGAGCTCAATTTGTGCCTCTACTTCAGCGAGCTGGCGCTCTAGTTCGGCACGCTCTTCCGGGGTGAGCGCAAAAGCAATCTGTGTGAACATGAAGATTGCTACGAAGAAAAAAGCACCCACGGCGAACAAACCTTTTTTAGAATGAGCGGGAAGTCGCATACAGTGATTTGTATTATACCAAGACGATTCGTTGGTGGATATCTTTCCCGCCCTCGCGTCGAGAAAATCCGACATCCGGCCCGTCAAAGTATTGCCGAGGCAAGACAATGCTTTGACGGGCGAGGCTCCGTAGTAGCGCCGGAGCAGAATTATCACTCACCCATTAAAAAACCCCGCTTTCGCGGGGTTTCGTTTGTTTTGGGGATTACTCTGCTTTCGCCTCTTCGTCTGCCTTCTCTTCGCCTTCCACAACCGGGTTTGGTACTTCGCCTTCCGTACTTACCTCCGGCTCTTTCTCTTCTACATGAGCCGTGACGGACGCAATGATTTCGTCTGCACCAATCTTGAGCGTCGCGCTTGGTGGGAGCTTGATCATGCCTGCAGTGATGTGATCGCCTGCATTTGCAAGAACCGAGAGGTCGATGTCGATAGCGTGTGGCAATTCTGCGGGAGCAACTTCCATTTCGAGCTCGTGCAGAGCTTTGGAGATCACGAAGCCGAGCTTTTCTGCCGGCGCCTCACCAATGAAGTGCAATGG